>NZ_JBJLSG010000275.1:0-3329 GCF_050871925.1 Kineococcus gurbantunggutensis | reverse complement strand
GAGGGCCCCGCACCACACTGGTGCGGGGCCCTCGCGTGTCGGCTCGTGACCCTGGCGGGTCAGGGTCTGCCTCAGCGGCCGCGCCAGCCGCGCACGCCGTGGGTGAGGTGCACGAGGAGCAGCAGCACCGCCGGCAGCCACAGCCACGAGGGCGGCCCGCCGGCGGCGAGCGCGGCGAGCATGACCAGCGCGGCCACCGCGCCTGCCGCGGCGATGAGGAGCTGCACGGTGGCCAGGCGGTCTCCCGGGCGCTCCTGGGGTGCCGGGGCGCTCACCGGGCGCTCGCCGGCGTCGAGGCGGCCGGGCGGTGCCCGCAGGTGCAGGCGCGGTGCTCCTGGCGCAGGTCGACGTAGGCCGTGCGGTACCCATCGGCCCAGGCGCGCGCGGTGCGCGCGTGCCAGCGGGTGGCGATGCCGTTGAGGACGGTGCTGCAGCGCTCGGCCAGTCGGGTGGCCGTGGCTCCAGCGGGGCGGGGCGTGGGACGATCCATGACAGGTCCTCTCCTGGTGCTTCAGGGGTGGATCGAGGTCCTCGCCGGTGTTCGCGCACCGGTGGGGACCGTTTTGGGTTATGACCGCTACACTAAGCCGAACGTGTAACGAGTGCAACCCATAGGGTGAGGTCCGTGACTGCAGATGAGCTGGTCGGCGCCGCCGAGGCCGCCGAGCTCCTGGGCGTGAGCACCGTCCAGGTCAACCGCCTCTCGCGGCGCGAGGACTTCCCCCAGCCCGTGGCCCGCCTGAAGGCCGGCACCATCTGGCGCCGGATCGACGTCGAGCGGTGGGCCAACGAGCACGCCGACCGTCGCCCGGGTCGCCGGCCCCGCCCGTGAACCGCTGATGTCCCGGTGGCGGGTGCCGAGCTCTGGTAGCCCGGCTTCCGCGCCCCAACCCTTGGGGGTTGGGGCGCGGAAGCGCAGCTCAGGCTGGTGTGTCCGGGCCGTCTCCGGGGTCAGTGCTGCGGCGGAGCACCCGCAGCAAGGCTACGAGCGCGAGCATGAGGGCCGTCATGGATGGCAGTGCCTCTGACGGGTCGTCGGCTCGCACCACGCCGTAGATGCAGACGGCGATGACGACAACGACGATGAACCGCTCGAACAGGTCGGGGCGCTGTGAGCGGCGGCCTGGCTCGCCAGCTGCAGCTGATGACTGCCCACTGCTCGGCGGGCTGGGTGGTGTGCCGTCCAGCCAGCGAGCTTTCCCGCCAGTGCTTAATGGGTGTACGGTGACGCTAGCTGACGAACGCTTGTGGGTGTGCGGGACGGGTCTCAACGTAGGTCCTCCATGCGTGTCTTTGGACAAGGACACCTCGCAAGCGAAGGCAGCCACGGCCCGGCGCACAGGAGATCCGACCTCCTGCGAAGTACGCCGGGCCTTGTGGCGCCCTGACATGATCAGCAGTCCAAGCGGGACTGTACCTTGTCGAGGACCTGATCGTGGATCAGCGTGTCGCCGTGCGCTCTTGGTTGAGCACCTTCGACGACGTCGCGCGCCGGCGCTTGCTGCGATGTACCTCCACGTGTACCTCGGCCGCTGTGTTCCTGGACGTTCAGCACGGTGCACTGACGTTCACGCAACGCCGTGAGCTGCGAAGACGCACACTCCCGGACCGACCGGGACGTCGCGCTTGCAACTGGGGGTCAAGGGGTCGCAGGTTCAAATCCTGTCAGCCCGACCGGCGTTCGCGCGGGTCGCAACGGGTGTCCACCTTCGGGTGGGCACCCGTTCGCCGTTCCCCGGCCTCACGGCCCCCTCGACCTCACCGGTCTCCCCGGCCCCGTGGGTGCGGGGTCCTGCCCACCTCGTCGGCTCACCGCCGCCCCGCCCGCGCACGAGCGCGCGCGGTCCCGGCCGCTGGCTAGCGTCGAGGGGTGCAGCGTCCCCGCCCCTCCTCCCGGACCTCGCGGCGGGGGCGGCGGTGAACCGCACGTTCCGCTCCCTGCGGCACCGCGACTACCGCTGGTGGGCCGCCGGCGCGCTGGTGAGCAACACCGGCACCTGGATGCAGCGCATCGCGCAGGACTGGCTGGCGGTGCAGGTCCTGCCGGGCTCCTCGGGCACCGCGGGCGGCCTGACCACGGCGCTGCAGTTCGCCCCCGTCCTGCTGCTGGCGCCCGTGGCCGGCGCGGTCGCCGACCGGTTCTCCCGGCGCCGGGTGCTCGTGGCGACCCAGGTGGCCATGGGCTCGCTGGCCGCGGCGATGGGCCTGCTCGTGCTCTCCGGGCACGCGGTGCTGTGGCACCTGTACGTCTTCGCGGCCCTGCTGGGCGTGGCCTCCGCCCTGGACGGCCCCGCCCGGCTGACGATCGCCGGCCAGCTCGTCCCCGAGCGGGACCTGCCCAACGCGGTCGCGCTGAACGCCGCCTCGTTCAACGTGGCCCGGATGACCGGCCCGGCGGCCGCGGGCCTGCTCATCGCCGCGGTCGGCGCCGGGCCGGTGTTCCTGCTCAACGCCCTCAGCTTCGTCGCCGCCCTGGCCTCGCTGCGCGCGGTGCGCCACGTCGACGCCGCCGACCTGGCCGGGCGCGAGGCGGCCCGCGCGGCCGGGCGCCCGGCGGGGTCGCTGCGCGAGGGCCTGCGCCACGTGCGCGCGCGCCCCGAGCTGGTCGTGGTGCTGGCGCTGGTCACGGTCGTCGGCGGCCTGGCGCTGAACCTGCAGCTCACCAGCGCGCTCGTCGTCGGCGAGCGCTTCGGGCTGGGCTCGGCGCAGTTCGGCCTGGCCGGCACCGCCCTGGCGGTGGGGTCCCTGTGCGGGGCGCTGCTGGCCGCCCGGCGCGAGGGCCCGCGGCTGCGGGTGCTGGTGGGGGCGGCCGCGGCGTTCGGGGTGCTCTCGGCGGTCTCGGCGCTGATGCCCACCTACGAGCTGTACCTGCTGCTGCTGGTGCCGGTGGGCCTGGCGTCGCTGACGTTCACCACCACCGCCAACGCCACGGTGCAGACGCGCAGCGACCCCGCGGTGCGCGGGCGGGTCGTGGCGCTGTACCTGGCGCTGCTGCAGAGCGGGACGGTCGTGGGCGGGCCCCTGGTGGGCTGGATCGGCACGCGCGCCGGCGCGCAGTGGTCGGTGCTGGCCTGCTCGGTGCCCGCGGTGCTGGCCGCGCTCGCGGCCGGGGCGGTCCTGCTCGTGCTGGCGCGGCGGCGCGGTCGCGGGCGCCCGGCGGCGGTGCCGGGGCGCCCCCGCCCGGCGGCGCTGCCGTGAGCGGCGGGCAGCACGGAGGCCCCCCGGCGCGGGGCCGGGGGCCGCGGCTGCGGGTGCGGTCGGGGAAGCCGCCGCGCCCCTTCCAGTACGAGTGATTAGCGCTTGTGCTCAAGACCGTGATCCTCGTTCCG
>NZ_JBJLSG010000274.1:0-3394 GCF_050871925.1 Kineococcus gurbantunggutensis | reverse complement strand
GACCGGCCCGGCGCTGGACCAGGGGAAGTCGATCCAGCGGTCGGTGTCGCGCCAGGAGTACTCCGGGGCCAGCCGGGTGGTGGGCTTGCGGTACACCACCGCCGAGCGCGGCTCGGCGCCGGCCGCGCGCACCATGTCCACCACGACCCCCAGCGTGCGGCCGGTGTCGGCGACGTCGTCGACGACGAGGACGCGCCGGCCGCTCAGCTCGGCCAGGTCCACGGTCGGCGCCAGCACCACCGGCTCCTCCAGGCGGCTGTCCACGCCCGTGTAGAACTCCACGTTGATCGTGCCGGTCTCCTTGACGTCGAGCGCGTACGCCAACCCGGCGGCCAGCGGCAGGCCGCCGCGGGCGATGCCCAGCAGCACCTCGGGCCGGTAGCCGTCCCGCGCGATCGCCGTGGCGAGCTCGTTCACCGCCTCGCCGAACAGCGACCAGGTGAGGACCTCGCGGTCGCGGGCGGGGGAGGCGTCGCTCGTCATCCGGCGAGGGTAGCGAGCGCTCCCCGCGCGCACCCGCCGCGCGGAACCCTACGATCACGGACTGTGGCGCGAGGGGCGGCGGGGGCCGCGGGGCACCGGGGGTGCCGGTGAGCCCGGCCCTGGTGGCCGTGGACGTCGCCGTGCTCGGCGCCGGGCAGGGCGGTCTGGCCGCCGCCCACCACCTGGCGCGCGCGGGCCTGGCGCGGGGGCACGGGTACGTGGTCCTGGACGCCGAGGACGCCCCCGGCGGGGCGTGGCGGCACCGCTGGCCGACGCTGACGATGGCCCGGGTCAACGGCGTGCACGACCTGCCGGGGCTGTCGATGCGCCAGGCCCTGGGCCCGGTGGACCCCGGCGCTCCGGCCGCGCGGGTGGTGCCCGCCTACTTCGCCGCCTACGAGGACGCGCTGGGCCGCCCGGTGCGCCGGCCGCTGCGGGTGCGCGAGGTGCGCGCGGCCGGGCCGCGGCTGCTGGTGGCCACCGACGGGCCCAGCTTCGCGGCGCGCGCCGTGCTCAACGCCACCGGCACCTGGCGGCGCCCCTTCCGGCCGTACTACCCGGGGGCGGGCGACTTCCTGGGCCGCCAGCTGCACACCGCCGACTACCGCGGCCCGGCGGAGTTCGCCGGGCAGCACGTGGTCGTCGTGGGCGGGGGCGTCTCGGCGGTGCAGCACCTGGAGGAGCTCAGCGCCGTGGCCACCACCACGTGGGTCACCCGCACCGAGCCGGTGTTCCTGGAGCCGGACGCGGCCGGCGGGCTGGACGTGCGGGCGCGCCGGGAGGCGGTGGCGCGCGTCGCCGAGCGGGTCGCGGCCGGCCGCCCGCCCGGCAGCGTCGTCTCCGCCACCGGCCTGGTGCTCACCCCGGAGCTGGCCGCCCTGCGCGCGGCCGGGGTGCTGGTGCGCCGCCCGCCGTTCGCGCGCGTGCTGGCGCACGGGGTGCGCTGGGCCGACGGCGCGGAACAGGGCGCCGACGCGATCCTGTGGGCGACGGGCTTCCGGCCCGTGCTGGACCACCTGCGCCCGCTGCACCTGCGCGAGCCCGGCGGCGGGATCCTCGTCGAGGGCACGCGGGCGGTGCGCGAGCCGCGCCTGCACCTGGTGGGGTACGGGCCCTCGGCCTCCACGGTGGGCGCCTCGCGGGCGGCGCGCGAGGCGGTGCGCGAGGTGCTCGCCGGACGCTGACGACCGTCTCACAGCCTGAGACGGCGATCTCGGAGTGTGGACGACCCAGGTCCGCGCCCACCACGATCACCGCGTGAGCACCCCCACCGGCACCCCCACCGACCCCGGCTACGTGCACGGCCACGACGGGGCCGTGCGCCGCTCCCACGGCCGGCGCACCGTGGCGAACTCCGCCGCGCACCTGCGCCCGCGCCTGGCGCCGGGCCTGTCGCTGCTCGACGTCGGCTGCGGGGTGGGCACCCTGACCGCCGACCTCGCCGCGCACGTCGCCCCCGGCCGCGTCGTCGGCGTCGACAGCTCCGCGGAGGTCCTGCGCGCCGCCCGCGCGGCCGCCGACGCGCGCGGCGTGCGCGTCGAGCTCGCCGTCGCCGACGCGCACGCCCTGCCCTTCGCCGACGGGGAGTTCGACGTTGTGCACGCCCACCAGGTGCTGCAGCACCTGCCCGACCCCGTCGCCGCCCTGCGCGAGATGCGCCGCGTGTGCCGCCCCGGCGGCACCGTGGCCGTGCGCGACGCCGACTACGCCACCGTCGACTGGTACCCGCGCAGCCCCGCGCTGCTGGACTGGCGCGAGCGCTACCGCGCCGTGGCGCGCGCCGCGGGCGGCGAGCCCGACGCCGGCGCGCACCTGCTCGCCTGGGCCCGCGCCGCCGGCTTCACCGAGGTGGTGCCCTCGGCCTCGGTGTGGCTGTTCGCCGCGGAGGAGGACCGCGCCTGGTGGGGCGGCACCTGGGCCGAGCGCACCCTGAGCGCGCCGCTGGCGGACCGCCTGCGCCGCGGCGGGTGCGACGAGGAGGGGCTGGCCGCCGCGGCGCGGGCCTGGCGGGACTGGGCGGCCGCGCGGGACGGGTGGACGACGATGGTGCACGGCGAACTGCTCTGCCGCCCCTGAGCCACGCCCCCGGCGGTGCCCGCGCGGCGCCGCCGGGCGGGCGGGGGCGCGGCGGCGTACGGTCCGCGCGTGAGCGAGCCCGCGTCCCCCGCCTCCCCGTTCGATCTGCCCCTGACCGCCCTGGGCGGCGGCGACCTGGACCCCGACCTGCTGCGCGGGCGCGCCGTCCTGGTCGTCAACGTCGCCTCCCGCTGCGGCCTGACCCCGCAGTACGCGGCGCTGGAGGCGCTGCACCGCTCCCGCGCCGGGCGCGGGTTCACCGTCCTGGGCGTGCCGTGCAACCAGTTCGCCGGTCAGGAACCGGGCACCGAGGAGGAGATCGCCGAGTACTGCTCGGCGACGTGGGGCACCACCTTCCCGATGACCGCCAAGGCCGACGTCAACGGCCCGGACCGGCACCCGCTCTACGAGCGCCTGACCGCGACGGCCGACGCCGACGGCCGCGCCGGCGACGTGGAGTGGAACTTCGAGAAGTTCCTCGTGGCCCCCGGCGGGCGGGTCGTGGCCCGCTTCCGGCCGGGCACCGCCCCCGACGACCCCGCGCTCGTGGCGGCCGTCGAGGCGCACCTGCCCGGCTGAGGCTGCGCCCCCGGGGCCGCCCCGCCGGGCCCGCCCGGGGAGCACCCCCGGGCGGCGTCAGCGCCCGGGGCCGCCGGCCGCGTCCAGCGGCCGCACCGCCGCGAAGGGCGCGGTCAGCACGCCCAGGGGCGTGCTGACGTGGTAGCGCGTGCGGGCCCGGCGCAGCACCCGCCCGGTCAGCCCGGCGTAGCGGCCCGTGCCCAGCAGCCGCACGGCGGTGCCCACCGGCAGCACCGGGGCGGCCGGGGCCCCCGCC
>NZ_JBJLSG010000273.1:0-3415 GCF_050871925.1 Kineococcus gurbantunggutensis | reverse complement strand
CCCCCCCCCCCCCCCCCCCCCCCCCCCCCCCCCCCCCCCCCCCCCCCCCCCCCCCCCCCCCCCCCCCCCCCCCCCCCCCCCCCCCCCCCCCCCCCCCCCCCCCCCCCCCCCCCCCCCCCCCCCACCGGGGCGCGCAGGCCGGCGCGCGCCAGCGCGCGCGCGGAGGGGCGCATCAGCGCGGGGAGGTCTGCGCGGTGACCAGCTCGCGCTCGCGGGAGTCGCGCGCCAGGCCGGTGAAGTCGCCGGACTCGCCCTGGATCACGCGCTCGTGCAGCATCGGGATCGCCGCGTCGGACTGCAGCACCAGCCGCTCGGCGGCCAGGACCGCCGCGCGGCGCGCCTCCCCGGCCGGGGTGGCGGCCGCGGTGCGCAGCGCCTCGTCGATCGCCGGGTCGCACAGCTGCGCGATGTTGAACGAGCCGTCGCAGGCGAAGTCGGAGTACATGTAGGCCACCGGGTCCCCGGAGTCCAGGACGGTGGCGCGCGAGAGGATGAACGCGTCGAACGCCCCGGCCAGGGCGTCGGCCTCGATCTGCGCGTACTCGCGCACCTCCTGGCGCACGGTGAACCCGGCGGCCTCCAGCTGCTGCTCCAGCTGCACCGCGACCTCCGGCAGCTCGGCGCGGTCGGTGAACGTCGCCAGCACGACCTCGCGCCCGGCGGGGTCCCCGGCGGGGGTCTCGCCGCGCTGCGGGCGCCCGGCCGCCGCCCACGGCAGCGCCGGGCCGAGCAGGCCCTGCGCGACGTCGGCGCGGCCCTCGTAGACGGTCTCCACGACGCCCTCGCGGTCGATCGCCTCGCGCGCGGCGGCGCGCAGCGCGGGGTCGGTGAACGCGCCGCGCTCGGTGTTCAGGTACAGCGTGTTGGTGCGCGGCATGGGCACCTCGAAGACCTGGTCCTCCTCCAGCAGCGCCGCCTGCGAGACCGGCACGGCCTCCACGACGTCGGCGGTGCCGGTGCGCAGCGCGGCGGCGCGCGCGGTGCCGTCGGGCACGAAGTCCACGTCGATCCCGGCGGCCCGCGCCGGCTCGCCCCAGTAGCCGTCGTAGCGGTCCAGGGTGGCGCTGGAGGTGCCGTCCACGGCGACCAGCTCGAAGGGGCCGGTGCCGTGCCCGACCGGGTCGACGGTGCCGTCGGGGCGGTACGCGGCCGCGGACAGGATCGACAGCTGCGGGCTGGACAGGCGCTGCGGCACCAGCGGGTCGGCGTCGCCGGTGCGCACCAGCACCGCGCCGGCGGGGTCGGCCGGGTCGACCTCGGCGGTGAGCTCCACGCCGTCGAGGATGCGCGGCTTGGGGCTGGCCAGGGTGGCGGCGGTCAGCACCGCGGCGACCTGCTGCGCGGTCAGGTCGGTGCCGTCGTGGAACGTCACGCCCCGGCGCACCTCGAAGCGCCAGGTGCGCAGGTCCACCTGCTCCCAGGCGGTGGCCAGCGCCGGCTGCGCGTCGCCGGCCCCGTCGAGCACGACGAGGGTCTCGGCGGTGGACCAGCGCGAGAGCTTGAACGCGTCGTCGCTGAAGGGGGTCAGCCCCGAGCGCGGCGGCTGCAGCATCGCCACGCTCACCCGGTCCCCGCCCCCGCCGGTGGCCGTGGCACCGCCGCTGCCGCCGCCCTCGGGGGAGGAGAAGCAGCCGGTGAGCAGGACGGCGCTGAGGCCGACGCTCACGGTGGTGGCGGGCAGGGTGGAGCGGACGCGCACGGGTTCCTCCGGGGCTCGGGGTTCTGCGGTGGGGGGTTCTGCGGTCTTCAGGGCAGGACGGGCACGGCCTCCACGAGGGCGCGCGCGGCCGGGTGCCGCGGGGCGGTGAGCAGCTCGCGGGTGGGGGCGTCCTCCACCAGGCGGCCCTGCGAGAGCACGAGGGTCCGCCCGCACAGCGCGGCGACCGCGGCGACGTCGTGCGAGACGAGCAGCAGGGCGGTGCCGCGCTGCTCGGAGACGGTGCGCAGGGTCTCCAGCACGAGCTCGCGCAGCGGCAGGTCCAGGCCGCTGACCGGCTCGTCGGCCAGCAGCAGCCGCGGGCGCAGCACCAGGGCGCGGGCGATCGCCACGCGCTGCGCCTGCCCGCCGGACAGCTCCCCGGGGCGGGCCGCGCGCCGGTCGGCGGGCAGGCCCACGAGGTCGAGCGCCTCCTCGACGAGCTCGCCGGCGCGGCGGCGCTCCTCGGGCGTGCCCAGGCGGTGCACCGGCAGGGCCACCAGCTCCCGCACCCGGGCGCGCGGGTCCAGGGTCGTGGCGGGGTCCTGCGGCACGTGCTGCACCAGGCGGCGGTACCAGCGCAGCCGCCGCGCCGGGCCCGGCCGCACGGCGCGCCCCCGGCACGCCACCGTCCCGGCGTCGGGCTCCTCCAGCGCCAGCAGCGCGCGCAGCAGCGTGGTCTTGCCGGCGCCGGACTCGCCGAGCAGCCCGACGCGCTCGCCGGGGGCGACGTCCAGGTCCACGTCGCGCAGCACGCGCCGGGACAGCCCGCGGCAGGTCAGCAGGCTCACGACGCCACCCGCGGGCCCGTGCGCGCCGCGCCCGGTGCGGCGGCGGGCGCCGCGAGCGCGGCCAGGTGCGCGTCGACGGCGCGGGCGGCGGCGACCAGCTCGCGGGTGCGCTCGTGCGCCGGGGCGCGCAGCACCCGCTCCAGCGGTGCGTGCTCGACGACGCGGCCGCCGTCGAGGACGACGACCTCCTCGCACAGCGCCGCGGCCACCGCGACGTCGTGGGTGACCAGCAGCAGCGCCCGGCCGGCCGCGGGGCCGGTGCGCTCGCGCAGCAGCTCCAGCACGCCGGCCTGGGTGACGACGTCGAGGGCGGTGGTGGGCTCGTCGGCCACCAGCAGCGCCGAGGGCGTGGCCAGCGCCAGCGCCAGGCACACGCGCTGGCGCTGCCCGCCGGACAGCTCCGAGGGCAGCGCGGCGGCCACGCGCCGCGGCTCGCGGAAGCCCAGGGCGTGCAGCGTCTCCAGCACCTGCGCGCGCGCGGCGCGGCCGCGGGCGCGCACCGGCAGGGCGAGCTGGCGCCCCACGGGCAGCAGCGGGTGCAGCGCGCCGGAGGAGTCCTGGCGCACCAGCCCCGGGCGCGAGCGCGCCGGGCGCCGGGCGGCCGGGACCCCCAGCACCTCCGCGCCCCCCAGCCGCACGCTGCCGCCGGCGCGCAGCCCCGGCGGCAGCAGGCCCAGGACGGCGGCGGTGGTGAGGGACTTGCCGGAGCCGGAGGGGCCCAGCACGGCCACCCGCCGGTGCTCCCCGACGCTGAGGTCCACCCCGCGCAGCAGGTCCCCGGCGGCTCCGCGCACGTGCAGGTCGCGCACGTCGAGCAGGGCCACGTCGGCTCCTCCGGGCGGTGGGGCGGGGTCGGGGAGCACTGTAGACGACGACGGTAACGCTTCTCATTCCCCCGTCGGGGTCGCCCGCACGTGCGCGGAGCCCG
>NZ_JBJLSG010000272.1:0-3415 GCF_050871925.1 Kineococcus gurbantunggutensis | reverse complement strand
GACGGCGCGGCCCGCCGCCGCTGGGTCACCCGTCAGCGGCGGGGGGGGGGGGTGGCAGGCGGGGGGGGGGGGCCCCCCCCCCCCCCGGCCGCGCCGCGCGCGCTCACCCCTTGATCCCGCTGGTGTTGATGCCCTCCACGATCAGGCGCTGGAAGACGAGGAAGAAGAGGAAGACCGGCACCAGGCTGAGCACCGACATGGCGAACATGGGGCCGACGGCGTTCTGGCCGGTGGAGTCCAGGAAGAGGCGCAGCCCGATGGGCAGCGTGTAGCGGGTGATGTCGTTGAGGTAGACCAGCTGGGAGAAGAAGTCGTTCCAGGTCTGGATGAACGAGAAGACCGTGGTGGTGACCAGGGCCGGCTTGGTCAGCGGCAGCACGATGCGCCAGAAGGTGCTGAAGGGCCCGCAGCCGTCGATGGCGGCGGCCTCGTCCAGGGTGCGCGGGATGCCGCGCATGAACTGGACCATGAGGAAGACGAAGAACGCGTCGGTCGCCAGGAACTTCGGCACGATCAGCGGCAGCGGGGTGTTGACCCAGCCCAGGGCGTTGAAGAGCACGTACTGCGGGACGACGAGCACGTGGTGCGGCAGCAGCAGCGTGCCGATCATCAGCGCGAACCACAGCCCGCGCAGCGGGAAGCGCAGGCGGGCGAAGGCGTAGGCGGCCAGGGCGCAGGAGACGACGTTGCCGACCACCACGCCGACGGAGACGACGACGCTGTTGGCGAAGAAGCGGGCGAAGCTGACCCCGGGGATGCCCGACCAGCCCTCGGCGTAGTTGCCCGGCGTGAAGGTCTCCGGCCAGATGTCGAGGTTGTTGACGATCTCGGCCGGCGACTTGAACGACGTGCCGACCATGTAGGCGATGGGGTACAGCGCCACCACCAGCAGCGCGACCAGGACGGCGTGGGCGAGCAGGCCGCCGCGGCGCCGGGACCGGGGGCGGCCGGGGCCGGGCGCCTGCGGCAGCACCGGGGCGGAGGCCAGCGTGCTCGGGGAGGTGGTCATCAGTGCTCACCCTCGTCGGCGTAGTGCACCCACAGCGAGCCGCTGCGGAAGACGACCGCGGTGATCAGGCCCAGGACCAGCAGGAAGGCCCAGGCCATCGCCGAGGCGTAGCCCATCTGGAAGTCGCCGAACCCGCGCAGGTACAGGTACAGCGTGTACAGCAGCGTGGAGTCGGCCGGCCCGCCGGTGCCACCGCTGATGACGAACGCGGCGGTGAAGCCCTGGAAGCCGGCGATGGTCTCCAGCACCAGGTTGAAGAAGAGCACCGGCGAGAGCATCGGCAGGGTGATGTGCCAGAACTGCTTGAAGCGCCCGGCCCCGTCCAGGGCCCCGGCCTCGAACAGCTCGGCGGGGATCTGCTTGAGGCCGGCCAGGAAGATGACCATGGGGGCGCCGAACTGCCACGCCGCCAGCAGCACCAGGGTCCCCAGCGCGGTGGAGGGGTTGGTGATCCAGCTGCGGCCCTCGATCCCCACCAGGGCGAGGACCTCGTTGATCGCGCCCTGCCCGCCGAACAGCGTCTGCCACACGATGGCGATGGCGACGCTGCCGCCCAGCAGCGAGGGCACGTAGAACAGGGCGCGGTAGCCGCCCACCCCGCGCCGGTCGCGGTACAGCAGCAGCGCGACGCCGAGGGCGACCGCCAGCTTCAGGGGCACCGACACGACGGCGAAGAGGAACGTCGCCCACACGGAGTTCCAGTACTGCGGGTCGTCGGTGAGCATCCGGACGTAGTTCTCCAGGCCCACCCACTGCGGCTCCTGGAGCAGGTCGAAGTCCGTGAAGCTCAGGTACAGCGAGTACAGCATCGGGAAGAGCGTGATCCCGAACAGCCCGACGAACCAGGGCAGCAGGAAGGTGTACCCGGCCACGGCCGCGCGCCGCTCCCGGCTGCCGGGGCGCTGCCACGCCGGGCGGCGCCCGGCGGGCGGTGCCGCCGTCGCGGTCGGCGGCCGGCGGGCGGTGTCGGCCATGGTCACGCTCCTGTCCCTGGGGTCGGTCCGGTGGGCGGCGCTCAGCTGCCCGCGCGCTCCAGCGCCGAGGTGGCCTGCGAGACGAACTCCTCGGCGGCGGCCGGGCCCTCGGCGCGGCCGAAGGCGACGTTCTCGGCCGCGGAGGTGAGCAGCTTGCCGATCTCGGAGTCGCCCTGCGCCGGCACGGGCGGGGTGTCGCCGCCGGCGGCGGTGACCCGCTCGTCAAAGGCGACGACGTACTTGAGCTGGTCGGTGAACGAGGCGCTGATGGCCTCGCGCACCGCCTGGTCCGGCGGCAGGCCGCGCTCGGTGCCCAGCGCGGCGCCGGCGCCCTGGTCGGTGACGAAGAAGTCGATGACGTCCACGGCCGTGGCGACGTTCTTCCCGCGCGCGTAGGCGGTGAAGTACTGCGAGGGGCGCGAGTAGGCCCCGGAGGGGTCGCCGGGCAGCGGCACCAGCTGCAGCTGGTGGTCGGTGGCCTTGGCCAGCTCGGTGAGCTGGTTGTCGTAGGAGAACGTGGCCGCGGTCTGCTGGGTGGCGACGGTGTTCTTGGAGATGTCCCCGGCGTTGGCCGGCTGGGTGACCTCCGCCGGGGAGGCGCCGCGCGCGTCGCGCAGGTCCGACCACATCGAGAACCACTCGGTGAGCTCGCCGGCGCCGAAGCCCAGGGCCTGCCCGTCGTAGAGCTCCCTGCCCTGCTGGCGCAGCCAGTGCTCCAGGAAGTTGAGGTTGGCGCTCTCGTCGCGGGTGCCCCACACGCCGCCGGAGGCGCCGGTGACCGAGGTGGCCCAGGCGGCGAACTCGTCCCAGGTCGCCCAGCCGGTCTCGGCGGGCAGCAGGCCCAGCGGCTGCAGGACGGTGGCGTCCACGACGATCGCCTGGGTGTTCGAGGCGAGCGGGAGCGCGAACTGCTTGTCGTCGACCTGGCCGGTGGCCAGCAGCTTGGGGTCGACGCGGGAGGTGTCCAGCGTGCCGCCGACCCAGGGGGTGAGGTCGGCGATGAGGTTCTTGTTGGCGTACTCGCGCAGGGCGCGGTTGTCGATCTGGATGATGTCCGGGGCGTTGCGCCCGGCCGCCGAGGTGTTGATCTTGTCGTAGTAGCCGCTGTAACCCTGCCACTGCGTCTTGAACGTGACGTTGGGGTGCGCCTCGGTGTACAGGGCCAGCACCTTCTCGGTGGCCTCGGCGCGGGCCGGCCCGCCCCACCAGGCGACGGTGAGCACGACCGGCTCGGTGGTCTCCGGCGGCCCGCCCGCCTCGGCCCCGGCGGCGGCGCCGCCCCCCCCCCCCCCCCCCCCCCCCCCCCGGGCCGCCCCCCCCCCCCCCCCCCCCCCCGGCGCGCTGGCCGTGCTCGAGGGGTACGTCACCCGCGGCCAGGTCTCCGGGCCGGTCGTGCAGCGGCTGCGCGACGCGCTGCGCCGGGCCGAGCGGC
>NZ_JBJLSG010000271.1:0-3638 GCF_050871925.1 Kineococcus gurbantunggutensis | reverse complement strand
TGGCCACCGCGGAGAGCTCCTCGGAGGAGGCGGCCAGGGTGGTGGAGGCCCCGGCGATGCGGCGCATGGTGCCGGTGAGGTTGTCCATGGTGGTGTCCACCGCGGCGGCCAGCTGGCCGACCTCGTCACGGGCGCTGTGGTGCACGCGCTGGTCCAGGCGGCCGTGGGCCAGGCCCTGCACGACGGTGAGGGTCTTGGCCAGCGGCTGCGCGATGGAGCGGGCCACCGCGACGGCCACGGCGATCGCGATCGCGATGGCGAGCGCGCCGATGACCAGCAGCAGCACCACGGCGGTGTGGTAGGCGGACGAGCCGGCCGCGGCCGTGTCCGCGGCGGCGTCCCGCTCGGCGGCGCTGATGCCGTCCAGCGCGGCGTTGAGCTCGTCGACCACGGGCCCGGAGCTGGCCTTGCGCTCGTTGTAGAAGCCCGCGGTGTCGTTGGCCACGGCGAGGGGGATCAGCTTCTCGCGCACGGTGCGGTACTGCGCCATGAGGTCCTCGACCTCGGCGCGCTGGGCCGCGGGGGCCGCCGGGGAGGAGGCCAGGTAGGCCTGCCACGCCTCGTCGTAGGCCTCGTCGCTCTCCTGCATGTCCGCCAGCGCGTCCTGCGTGCCGGCCTCGTCGGGCGCCAGGCCGGCCTTGAGCAGGTCGATGCGGCCGCCGGAGAAGATCTCCTTGACGGACCCGATCGTCTGGACCGAGGCCACGCCCTCGTTCGAGACGGTCTCGAGGCTGGCCTGGGAGAACCCCAGGCGGTTGATGCCCAGGCCGACCACGGCCGCGAGCATGAGGCAGACGACGCCGAATCCGGCGAACAGCTTCGCGGCGACGTTCAGGTCGCGCAGTCGGGTGAGCACACCGGTCCCATCGGCAGTCCGGACCCCCGGCTGAACAGCGCCGCCCCGGCCGGGCCGGCACCCCGGCCGGGCACCGGCTCGGCGGGTGCGGCGGCGCCGGCTGCTCTAGCGTCGGGGCTGTCGTGGTGATCGGGTGCGGGAGGTGTCGGGGTCGTGGTGGACCTGGTGGCGTCGGCGGGGATGACGGTGCTCGACGACGAGGACGAGCCGGTCCTGGTGCGCGCGGACGGGCGCCCGGTGGAGACCTGGCGGGAGGACTACCCCTACGACCACCGCCTGTCGCGCGCGGAGTACGAGCCGCTGAAGCGGTCCCTGCAGATCGAGCTGCTGAAGCTGCAGAAGTGGGTGAAGGCCTCCGGCGAGCGCCTGGTGGTGCTGTGCGAGGGCCGGGACGCCGCCGGCAAGGGCGGCACGATCAAGCGGTTCACGGAGCACCTGAACCCGCGGGGGGCGCGGGTGGTGGCGCTGGAGAAGCCCTCGGACCGCGAGGCGACGCAGTGGTACTTCCAGCGGTACGTGCAGCACCTGCCGGCGGCGGGGGAGATCGTCCTCTTCGACCGCTCCTGGTACACGCGGGCGGGGGTGGAGCGGGTGATGGGCTTCGCCTCGCCCGAGGAGTACGAGCGCTTCATGCACCAGGTGCCGCTGTTCGAGCGGATGCTCGTGGACGACGGGACCCACCTGGTGAAGTTCTGGTTCTCGGTGACGCGCGCGGAGCAGCGCACGCGGTTCGCGATCCGGCAGATCGACCCGGTGCGCCAGTGGAAGCTCTCCCCGATGGACGTGGCCAGCCTGGACCGGTGGGAGGACTACACGGCGGCGAAGGAGGCGATGTTCGAGCGCACGGACACCTCGTACGCGCCGTGGACGGTGGTGAAGACCAACGACAAGAAGCGCGCGCGGCTGGAGGCGATGCGGGTGGTGCTGGACCGCTTCGCCTATGACGGCAAGGACGCCTCGGTGGTGGGGCGCCCGGACCCCGCGCTGGTGGTGCACGCCCGCTCGATCCTGGAGCCGGACCGGCGCCCGGCGCCGCCGCAGGAGGACTGAGCCGCTCCCGCCCGCGCGCTCAGAACGGGGGAGCGGTGGTGCCGGTGTTCTGCAGCAGCGAGCGGCAGCCCGCGCCGGTGACCTCCAGCAGGTCCACCCGCTCGCCCGTCCACGGGTCCGCCTCGTCGGCCCAGCGCTCGTAGCGGGCCAGGGCCGCGGCGCGGTCGGCGGTGGAGAAGAACCGCGGCTCGCGGTAGCCGCCGGTGGCGGCGACGACGTACGCGCCGGTGCCGCCGGTGCCCGGCATGTGCGGCGCCTCCTGCGCGCCCGGTGTGCCCGGTGTGCCCGGTGTGCTCGTGCGGTCCTCCTGCGGGGTCGGGCGGGACGGGGCCGGTCCCGCGGTGGCGGTCGCGGTGGCGGCCGGGGTCCTGGTCGCGGTGCTCTGGTGGGTCGACACGTGCACATCTCCGGTGGGGCGACGGTGCGTGGGGGCCGGGTGCGCGCCCGGGGGAGCGCCGCTCCCGCTCCTCGGCGTCTGCACGGCAGCGTCCCACCCGGGTCCGACACCGGGTCCGAGACCGGGTCCGCGCTCACCCGCGCAGGGCCCGCAGGACCCGCAGCTGCTCGTCGGTGGGCGCCGACCCGCCCGTCTCCAGGGCCAGGGCCTCCTCGGCGCCGATCCCGGCGCGCCGGTACGCCAGCGCCCGGGCGGTGCTCATCACCTCGGTGGCGCCGCGGCCGTACAGGTAGGCCCCGAGGTCCCGCCAGCGGGGCGAGGCGTCCTCGTCGTCGCTCTCGGCGCTCCAGCGGTGCGCCTCGGCGCGCGGGTCCCGCAGCGGGCGGCCCGGGCGGTCCAGGCCCGCCTCCGCCGCCCGGCGCAGGTACTCGCGGTGGAGCGCGGCGGCGGCCCGGTGCTCCGGGGTGCCGTGCTCGGCCGGCCAGGTGCCCTGGAAGGCCACCACGACGTCGTCGACCACGTCGACGCCCGGGCCCGGCCCCGGGTGGGCGCCCTGGCCGGCCTCGTGGCGCGAGGCGGTGAAGTCCAGCAGCGGCCCGGGCCGGTGCGCCGCCAGCCACCTCAGCGCCGGTCGGCCCGGCACCCGGATGCTCAGGTGCGGGTGCGGGCCGTCGTCGCGCTGCGCGCTCTCGCGCCGGCGCCGCACCGCCGAGCGCCACCGCCCCAGCACCAGCACGGCCTCCAGGTCCGCCTCCCCGGCCGTGCCCGCCGCCGCCGCGCGCTGCTCCTCCACCCAGGCCGCGACCTCCTCGCTGGGCTCCAGGGGCCGCTGCAGGCCCCCCTGGCCGGGGAAGGAGGACGCCGCGACCACGGCCAGCACCAGGTCGCGGTGCGCCGCCGCCGCCAGCCAGCCGCGCCCGTCCACCGTCGCGCCCCCCTCCGGCGCCGCCGGCTCCGGCGGGCGCACGGGCACCAGCAGCGAGGGGACGGGCCCGGTGCCGCCCCGGCGGCCGTCGCGGTCCTCGGCGGGTCTCACCCCGCGCAGCGTGCCAGGTGCGCCGGCGGGGACGTCCCCGCGCGGCCGCGCGGGGCGTCGAACACCTGTGCGGAACGTCCCCTATCGTTCCTGGGGAGCCCGCCGGCGCGCGCCGCCCGGGCGGGCGCGCAGCACCGCGGTGGGCTCGCGCAGCGCACGGCGGGTCGGTGAGGGAGGTGCGGCAGCCGGTGGGTCGGGCCAGCCAGGCGGACCAGGACGAGCTCTTCACCCTGCCCGGCGCGGCGCCCCCGCCGCGGCGGGCGGGGGGGGGCCCGGGCGGGGGGGGGGCGGGGGGGGGG
>NZ_JBJLSG010000270.1:0-3668 GCF_050871925.1 Kineococcus gurbantunggutensis | reverse complement strand
CCCGGTCCTCCTCCTCGAGGAGGAGGACCGGGGCGCCGCGATCTCGTCCTCGGGCAGGTCCGCCCGCTGCGCGCGCGCTCGTAGCGTCACGGTCGACGGCCGCAGACGTCGGCGCAGTCGTGGACGAGGGAGAAGCATGATCGCAGCGGAGGCGCTGACGAAGCGCTACGGGACGACGACGGCCGTGGACGGGTTGTCGTTCACGGCGCAGCCGGGGGTGGTGACCGGGTTCCTGGGCCCGAACGGCGCGGGGAAGTCCACCACCATGCGGATGGTCCTCGGGCTGGAGCGCCCGAGCGCCGGGACGGTCACGGTCGACGGGCACCGGTACGCCGACCTGCCCGCGCCGCTGCGCGCGGTCGGCGCGATGCTCGACGCGCGCTCGGTGCACCCCGGGCGCACGGCCTCCCGCCACCTGCTGGCCCTGGCCCGCACCCACGGAATCCCGCGGGCACGGGTGGAGGAGGTCATCGGGCTGACCGGGCTGGAGGCGGTCGCCGGGAAGCGGGTCAAGGGCTTCTCCCTCGGGATGGGGCAGCGGCTCGGGATCGCGGCCGCGCTGCTGGGGGACCCGGCGACGGTGCTGTTCGACGAGCCGGTCAACGGCCTCGACGCCGACGGGGTGCTGTGGGTGCGGCGGCTGGTGCGGGACCTGGCCGCCGAGGGCCGCACGGTGTTCCTGTCCTCCCACCTCATGCACGAACTGGCGCTGTGCGCGGACCGGGTCGTCGTCATCGGCCGCGGCCGGCTGCTGGCCGACGCGTCGGTGCGGGAACTGCTCGACCGGTCCCGGGACGCCGGCCTGGTGCGCGTGCGCACCACCGAACCCGACGTCCTGGCGCAGGCGCTGACGCGGTCGGGGGCCGACGTCGCTCCCCGCCCGGACGGCGTGCTGCACGTGCGGGGAGCGTCCGTCGAGGAGGTCGGGGCGGCAGCGGGCCGGATCGGGGCGACCGTCCTCGAACTCGCGGCCGAGGCCGGTTCCCTGGAGGCGGCCTACCTGGAGCTCACGAGCGGTTCCGTGCAGTACCGGGCGGGGGGTTCCCGGTGAACGCGCCCGCGGGTTCGCCCGCGCGCCGCGCGGCCGCGACGCGCTCCGGCCCCTCCTTCGGGCGGGTCGTCGCCGCGGAGTGGACGAAGCTGCTGGGCCTGCGCTCCCCGATCGCGATCGCCGTGGCCACGGTGGCGGTGACGGGACTGCTGACCCACCTGTTCGCCAGCGCCTCGTCGGGCGACCCGGGTTTCGTCGCGACCCGGAACCTGCCGGACGCGCTGCCGCTGGCCTTCCTCGGCCCGCTGGTCCTGGGGGTCCTCGTCGGGACCGGCGAGTTCAGCACCGGGACCTTCCGCTCGACGTTCGCCGCGGTGCCGCGACGAGTGCCCGTGCTGGCCGCGCAGGCCGTCGTCACGGTCGGGTTCGTGCTCCCGGTCGCCGTGCTGACCGTCGGCGCGGCGGTGGTGGGGATCCTGCCCGCGGCGGCGTCGCGGGACGCGGCCCCGGACCTGCTCGGCGCGGGGGTTCCCCGGCTCCTGCTGGGGACGGTGTGCTACCTCGTGGGCACGGCCCTGCTCGGCCTGGCGATCGGGGCGCTGCTGCGCCACCCGGTGCCCGCCCTGGTCGCCGCGTTCGGCCTGGTGGTGATCGCGCCCCTCGTGCTCTCCCTGGCGGTGGACCTGGCCACCGGTCCGCCGGAGGCCTCGACGCCGGGGACCACGCCCCCCGGGACGGTGGCGGTCAACACGGTGGAGACCTTCACACCCGCCGGTGCCGCGGGGGTGCTGACGAGCCCGGACGGCGGCGGGCTCGACGGTGCTCCCGACCTCGGGGTGCGCGGGGCCGCGCTCGTCCTGGCGGCCTGGGTGGCGGTCCCGCTGGCCGCGGCCACTCACCGGTTGCGTCGTCGTGACCTCGCCTGAGGCCGGTGCTGCCGCGGGTGCGCGGGCGGGTGAGCGGGCCGTCCTGCCGCAGCGCGGCGCGGTGACCCTCCCCCGGGTCCTGCACGCGGAGTGGACGAAGCTGGCGAGCCTGACCTCGACGACGTGGCTCGTCGTCGGCACGGTCGTCGCCGCGAGCTCGCTGGCGTTCGCCCTGGGCCTGTTCGTCGGGCCGGGGGACGCGGTGAGCGGGACGTCGCTGGCCGCCTCCGGGAGCCTGCTGGCCCAGCCGATGGTGCTCGTCCTCGGCGTGCTGGCCGGGGCCGGGGAGTTCAGCACCGGTGCGTCGCTGACGACGTTCGCCGCGGTGCCCCGCCGCCTGCGGGTGCTGGTGGCGCAGGTCGTCGTGGTCGCGGCCGTGGCGCTGGTCACCGCGGCGGTGGCCCTCCTGGCGTCGGTCCTCCTGACCTCGGGCGCCCGGCGCGACGCGGGCCTGCCGTGGGGCGCCTCGAACCCGGGGGACCTGCGCGCCGCTGCGGGGTACGTGCTGTTCCTGACGGGTGCCGCGGTGTGCGGGGTCGGCCTCGGGGCGCTGCTGCGCCGGCCGCTGGCCGCGCTGACGAGCGGTGTGCTGCTGTTCGTGGTGGTCGACCGGGTGCTGGCCGCCAACCCCGGGCGGGTCACCGACACGCTGCGGGCCCTGCTGCCGGGCAGCGGCACCCGGTTGTTCGCCGACGACGCGCAGCTGGCCGCCCTGTCGGCCGGCCACGGTCCCGACCTCGGGGCGTGGGGTGGAGGGCTGGTCCTGGGCACCTGGTGCGCGGTGCTGGTCCTGCTCGCCGGGTACCGGTTGGTCCGCCGTGACGTCACGTGACCGACCCACCGCCCCGCCGCCCCGGACCGGCGGAGGCCGGGAGCGGGAGTGGGAGAGTGGGAAGGTGACCACCTCGCGCGCCGGCTCCGCGGAGCGGAGCAGCGGCCCGCCGGCCCTCACCGCGTCGCAGGTGCAGCGGCAGACGGCCTCCGGCCGGCTCCTGGCCGACCACCCGTGGGTCGCCCACGCGGTCACGGTCGCGGTGGTGCTGCTGCTCGGGACGTCCACCGCGGGTCTCGCCTCGGAGACGGTGCGGGGCGCTGCGGCCCTCGGGCTGTTCCCGCCCGGCACCCCCGTGGAGGGCCTGGTCGTGAGGGCGTGGACGGCGGGGTCGGTGCTGGGGGCGCTCGTGCTGCTCGCCCGGCGGTGGCGGCCGCTGGCGGTCACGGCGGTGCTGACGGTGCTGGCGGTCCTGTCGCTGCGGGTGGCGGGGGTCCTGGGGGTGCTGGGGTTCTGCCTGGCGTGGGCGCTGCACGCCGTCGCCGCCCGGCACAGCGCCCGCACCGCGTGGGTCGCCGGCACCTCGGTGCTGGTCGTCGTGACGGTCGCCGCGTGGTCCTGGCAGGACGTCGGGCTCAGCGAGGTCCTGCTGTGGAGCGACGGCATCGCGGACACCGCGGGGGGCGGAACACCGGTGCGGCAGCTGGTCGAGCCCGAGTTCTCGTCGGGGCGCCGGTCGTGGACGGTGATGCTGCTGCTCGCGCTGCTGGTGCTGGGCGGCGTGACCGGCGCCGGCGTGCAGGCCCGCCGCCTGCACGCGCACGACGTCGCCCAGCGGTACGCGGCGATGGCGCGCGAGCGCGACGCCAGCGCGGCCCTGGGGGGGGGGGGGGGGGGGGGGGGGGGGGGGGGGGGGGGGGGGGGGGGGGGGGGCGCCCCGCGCCCCGCTGGGGGTGGGCGGGTCTGGGGGGGTGGCCGA
>NZ_JBJLSG010000269.1:0-3827 GCF_050871925.1 Kineococcus gurbantunggutensis | reverse complement strand
CCCCGCCCCCCCCCGCCCCCCGCCGGACCCGCCCCCCCCCCCCCCCCCCCCCCCCCCCCCCCCCCCCCCCCCCCCCCCCGGGCCGCCGGCGCGGCGCGCCGGTCGGGGGGTCGGGGCGCGCCGGGCGCTGCGGCGCGGCGCGGTGCTGGGGTGGGGGCGGGCTGTGAGCACGCCCGGACCCTACCGACGCGGGCGCGCGGCGCCGTGCCGCGCGCGCGGAGCGCCACGACAGGCGCGGGGACCGATCACCGAACCCTCACACCGGCCCGCCCGCCCACGCCGGACGGGGGCGGGACGGTCAGCGGCGCGCGCGCGCCCCGCCCGAGGCGCCCGGGCCGGCGGCGCCGCCGCGGTCCTCGTCGTCCTCGTCCGCGTCGTCGTCGAGGTCGTCCTCGTCGTCGGGCTCGTCCTCGGCGTCCTCGTCGTCGTCCTCGTCGAGGTCGTCGTCGTCCTCGTCGTCCTCGCGCTCGTCCTCGACGTCGTCATAGAGGACGAAGGGCGTCACCTCGTCGTAGGCGTCGTAGATCGCCTCCTCGTACACCTCGAAGGCGTCGGCGACGCGCTGGTAGGCGGCGGCCACGGCGGGGTCCGTCTCCCCGCGCCGGTCGGCCGCGGCGGCGAGGTGGTCCTCGAGGGCTGCGACGAGACGTGCCAGGGCGGCGCGCGGGTCGGGCGTCATGCGCTGACCGTAGCGGAGTCGGTGCACCGGTGACGCCTGCCGGTGACGCCCGCCGGGCCGCCGTCCGCCGCGCGCGCCCGCGCCCGCTGGTGGACAATGCCCTCGATGGCCGCTGACACCAGGACCGCCGGGCACCGCCCCCCCGGCGAGCAGTACGAGTACCGGGTCCTCACCCTGCCCCGGGAGACCACCCGCGCCCAGGCGCGCCAGCTGCTGACCGAGCAGGCGGAGTACGGGCACTGGGAGCTGGCGCGGGTGCGCCTGTACCTGGGCGGGGCGCGGCGCGTGTGGTTGCGCCGGAAGATCATCCGGGTGGCGCGGACCGGCTGATCCCCTACCCTCGACGGGCCCTGCGCACCGCGGGGCGCAGGGCTCAGCGAGAGGGGACGCCCGTGGGGGTGCTGCGCACCAAGAGCGTCGAGGACGCGATCCGCGACACGGACGAGCCGGGCTCCCGGCTGCGCAAGTCCCTGAGCGCCTGGGACCTCACGGTCTTCGGCGTCGGGGTGATCATCGGCACGGGCATCTTCGTCCTCACCGGGGAGGCCGCCGGCACCCGCGCGGGACCCGGCGTGGCGATCTCCTTCGTGGTCTCGGGCCTGGTGTGCGCGCTGGCGGCGCTGTGCTACGCGGAGTTCGCCTCCACGGTGCCGGTGGCGGGCTCGGCCTACACGTTCTCCTACGCCAGCCTGGGCGAGGTCGTCGCCTGGATCATCGGCTGGGACCTGCTGCTGGAGCTAGCCCTGGGCGCGGCGACGGTCGCGGTGGGCTGGTCCAGCTACGCCGCGGACCTGCTCTCGCAGACGCTGGGGCTGGAGCTGCCGGCGTGGCTGTACTCCTCCTCCCCGAGCCTGACCGAGCCGAACCTCATCGCGGCCGCGGTGGTCCTCGTGCTCACCGCGGTGCTGTGCGTGGGCACCAAGACCTCCGCGCGCGTCAACGCCGTCATCGTGTGCGTGAAGCTGGCCGTGGTGGCGGTCGTGATCGTCGCCGGGCTGTTCTTCGTCAAGGCCTCGAACTACTCGCCGTTCGTCCCGCCCACCGGCTCGCGCGGCGCCTCGGCGACCCCGGCGGACCCCTCCCTGTGGCAGGACCTGGGGGTGCCCCTGGGCACCTTCGGCGTCGGCGGGGTGCTGACGGCCGCGGCGCTGGTCTTCTTCGCCTTCATCGGCTTCGACATCGTCGCCACCGCGGCGGAGGAGACGAGGAACCCGCAGCGCGACGTCCCCCGCGGCATCTTCGGCTCGCTGGCGATCTGCACCGTGCTGTACGTGGCGGTCTCGCTCGTCATCACGGGCATGGTCAAGTACGACCGCATCAGCGTGGAGGCCCCGCTGGCGGCGGCCTTCCGCGACGTGGGCGCGGGCGCGGTGGCCACCCTGATCAGCGTGGGCACGGTGGCCGGCCTGCTGACGGTGATGATGATCCTGATGCTGGGGCAGAACCGGGTGCTCTTCGCGATGAGCCGCGACCGCCTCATCCCGGGCTGGTTCGCCAAGGTCTCCGAGGAGCGCGGGGTGCCCGTGCGCATCACCGTGATCACGGGCGCGGTGGTGGCCGTGGTGGCCGCCTTCACCCCGATCAGCGACCTGGCCGAGATGGTCAACATCGGCACCCTGTTCGCGTTCGTGCTCGTCTCGGTGGGCGTGGTGGTGCTGCGCCGCAAGCGCCCGGACCTGCACCGCGCCTTCCGGGTGCCCCTCTCCCCGGTGCTGCCGATCCTGTCCGCGGTGGCCTCCCTGGTCCTCATGGGCTTCCTGCCCGGGCTGAGCTGGGTGCGCCTGGGCATCTGGATGGCGATCGGGGTGGTCGTGTACTTCCTCTACGGCCACCGCCGCTCCCGCCTGGCGCAGGCCGAGCGCTCCGCCGGCGGCGCCTGAGAGCACCCGCGCCCGCCCGGGTCGGCCGGGCGGGCGCGCGGGCCCGGGAACAGACCGCGCGGGGCGCCCGTTGGGGCGGGTACATGCAGATGCATGGACTACACGAGGAGCGGTCACCATGCAGTTCGGGATCTTCACCGTCGGCGACGTCACGCCCGACCCCACCACGGGCCGGACCCCCACCGAGGCCGAGCGCATCCAGGCGATGATGACGATCGCCGAGCACGCCGAGCAGGTGGGCCTGGACGTCTTCGCCACCGGCGAGCACCACAACCGGCCGTTCGTGCCCTCCTCGCCGACGACGATGCTGGGCTACCTGGCCGGGCGCACCAGCCGCATCACCCTCTCGACGTCCACGACGCTGATCACCACCAACGACCCGGTGAAGATCGCCGAGGACTTCGCGATGCTGCAGCACCTGTCCGGCGGGCGCACCGACCTCATGCTCGGGCGCGGCAACACCGCCCCGGTGTACCCGTGGTTCGGCAAGGACCTCTCCAAGAGCGTCGAGCTGACGGTGGAGAACTACCAGCTGCTGCGCCGGCTGTGGGACGAGGACGTCGTCACCTGGGAGGGCAAGCACCGCACCCCCCTGCACGGCTTCACCTCCACCCCGCGCCCCCTGGACGGCGTGGCGCCCTTCGTCTGGCACGGCTCCATCCGGACCCCGGAGGTCGCCGAGATCGCCGCGTACTTCGGCGACGGGTACTTCGCCAACAACATCTTCTGGCCCAAGGAGCACTACATCCGCCTGATCAACCTGTACCGGGAGCGGTACGCCCACTACGGGCACGGCACCCCCGAGCAGGCGATCGTCGGCCTCGGCGGGCAGGTGTACATGGCGAAGAACAGCCAGGACGCGGTGCGCGAGTTCCGCCCCTACTTCGACAACGCCCCCGTCTACGGGCACGGGCCCTCGCTGGAGGAGTTCACCGCCCAGACCCCGCTGACCGTGGGCACGCCCGAGCAGGTGGTGGAGAAGACCCTGACCTTCCAGGAGTTCTTCGGCGACTACCAGCGCCAGCTCTTCCTCGTCGACCACGCCGGTCTGCCGCTGAAGACGGTCCTGGAGCAGATCGACATGCTCGGCGAGCAGGTCGTGCCGGTGCTGCGCCGCGAGTTCGAGGCGCGCCGCCCCGCGCACGTGCCCAGCGACCCGCCCACCCACGCCAGCCGCGTCGCCGCCCGCGACGCCGCGCTCGCCGCGGCGGGCGCCCAGCCCGTCGGTGCCTGACGGCCCCACCCCCCCGCCCGCCGCGGCGGGCGGG
>NZ_JBJLSG010000268.1:0-3886 GCF_050871925.1 Kineococcus gurbantunggutensis | reverse complement strand
CGCGGCGGAGCACAGCACAAAGGGGGCGCCAAACCGGCCGCCTAACGCTCCGGGGCCCGCCCCCCCCACCCCCCCGCCGGCGGCCCCGCGGGGGACGGTCACTGCAGGCCGGCCAGGCTCTCCTTGGCGGCGGTGACGACGACCTCGTCCGTGAAGCCGAACTCGCGGTACAGGTCCTGGTAGTCCGCGGAGGCGCCGAAGTGCTCGATGCTCACCGTGCGGCCGGCGTCGCCGACGACGTCGTGCCAGCCCTGGGCGATGGCGGCCTCGACCGACACGCGCGCCTTGACCTGCGGCAGCAGCACGGTGTCGCGGTACGACTGCGGCTGCTCGTCGAACCACTCGCGGCACGGCATGGAGACCACGCGGGTCGGCACGCCCTGCTCCTCGAGCTTCTCGCGGGCGGCCACGGCGATCTGGACCTCCGAGCCGGTGGCGATGAGGATCACCTGCGGGGTGGCGGCGGAGGCCTCCACCAGCACGTACGCGCCCTTGGCCACGCCCTCGGCCGCGCCCCAGCCCTCCTGCGAGCGGTCGAACGTCGGCAGGTTCTGGCGCGAGAGCGCCAGGCCGGCCGGGCGGTCGGTCTTCTCCAGGACGGTCCTCCACGCCCACGCGGTCTCGTTGGCGTCCGCCGGGCGGACGACGTCCAGGCCCGGGATGGCGCGCAGCGAGGACAGGTGCTCGATCGGCTGGTGGGTCGGGCCGTCCTCGCCCAGGCCGATGGAGTCGTGCGTCCACACGTAGGTCACCGGCAGCTTCATGATCGCCGCCAGGCGCACCGCGGGGCGCATGTAGTCGCTGAAGACCAGGAAGGTGCCGCCGTAGGGGCGGGTGCCGCCGTGCAGCGCGATGCCGTTGAGGATCGAGCCCATCGCGTGCTCGCGGATGCCGAAGTGCAGGGTGCGCCCGTAGAGGTTGCCGTCCCACGTCTTCGTCGTGCGGCTGGCCGGCAGGAAGGACGGCTCGCCCTTCATGCTCGTCAGGTTCGACTCGGCCAGGTCGGCCGAGCCGCCCCACAGCTCCGGCAGCACCGGCGCCAGCGCGTTGAGCACCTCGCCGGACGCCTTGCGGGAGGCGATGGACGTGCCGGGCTCGAAGACCGGCAGCGCCGACTCCCAGCCGGCGGGCAGCGTGCGGGTGCTCATGCGCTCGAACAGCTCCACGCGCTCACCCGCGCCCTCGCGCCAGGCGTCCATCGAGGTCCGCCACGCCCGCTGCAGCTCCTTGCCGCGCTCGCGCGCCGCGCGGGTGTGCGCCAGGACCTCCTCGGGCACCTCGAAGGTCTGCTCCGGGTCGAAGCCGAGGACCTCCTTGGTGGCCCGCACCTCCGCCTCGCCCAGCGCGGAGCCGTGCGACTTGCCGGTGTTCTGCAGGTTCGGCGCCGGGTAGGCGATCGTGGTGCGCAGGACGATGATCGACGGCTTGCCGGTCTCCGCCTTCGCCGCCTGCAGCGCGTCCCACAGGCCCTGGACGTCCTCGGTGTACGGGCCCTCGCCGCCGTTGGTCCAGTCCAGCGTCTGCACGTGCCAGCCGTAGGCCTCGTAGCGCTTGCCGGTGTCCTCGGCCAGGGCGATCGCGGTGTCGTCCTCGATCGAGATGTGGTTCGCGTCGTAGATGACGACGAGGTTGCCCAGCTCCTGGACCCCGGCGATGGCCGAGGCCTCGGAGGAGACGCCCTCCTCGATGTCGCCGTCGGAGGCCAGCACGTACACGTGGTGGTCGAACGGGCTCTGCTCCGGCGCGGCGTCCGGGTCGAACAGGCCGCGCTCGCGGCGCGCCGCCATCGCCATGCCCACCGCCGAGGAGATGCCCTGGCCCAGCGGGCCGGTCGTCATCTCCACGCCCGCGGTGTGGCCGTGCTCCGGGTGGCCGGGGGTCTTCGAGCCCCACTTGCGCAGCGCCTTCAGGTCGTCCAGCTCCAGGCCGTAGCCGGCCAGGTAGAGCTGGATGTAGAGGGTGAGGCTGGAGTGCCCGCACGACAGGACGAAGCGGTCGCGGCCGGTCCAGTCGGGGTTGGCCGGGTCGTGCTTCATGAGCTTCTGGAACAGCGTGTAGGCGACCGGGGCCAGGCTCATCGCCGTGCCCGGGTGCCCGTTGCCGGCGCGCTGCACGGCGTCCATGGCCAGGACGCGGACGGTGTCGACCGCCTTCCGGTCCAGGTCGCTCCACTCGAGGTTCTGCTGGCTCACGTGTCTCCTCCCGTGCGAACCAGCTGACCGTCCAGCGCCGCCGGGGCGGTGGGTGAACCGGCCGTGGTCCGCTCTGTGTCTGCGTCGTTCGTCCCCGGCGCCGTCACCGGTCCCCGGCGCGGCCGGCCGCCCCGCCCGGGGGCGGTGACGGGACCGGGTCCGCCCGCGGTCGTCGTCAGCGCCACCGGCCGGGACCCCGCCCGGGGGCGGTGGTGCACGGACCGGTGGATCACTGCAGCACGAGCCTACTCGCAGGCGGGCGTGGCGCAGCTCACGGCCGGTGCACGGGCCCGCCGGCCCCCGACGCGCCCCGGACAACGACACGACGTAATAGAGGCGTAGCATCACCAGTGCCCGCTGCCGCCTCGCCCAGAGGATCCTGTGACTGTCGTCGATCCGCGTCCCTCCGACGCCTCCGCGCACTCGCGGCCCCTGCTGGGGCGCCGGCGCGGTGCTCGCCGGGGACCCAGCCGATTCCCTCGCGCCGCGGCCTACCTCGCCCTGACGAAGCCGCGCATCATCGAGCTGCTGCTCATCACGACGATCCCCGTCATGGTCTTCGCCGCGGGCGGCCTGCCGCCGCTGGGGCTGGTCCTGGCGACGTTCGTGGGCGGCGCCTTCGCCGCCGGGTGCGCCAACACCCTCAACTGCTACTTCGACCGCGACATCGACGCGCTCATGAAGCGCACCGCGAAGCGGCCCCTGGTCACCGGCGAGATCACCCCGCGCCGCGCGCTGGTGTTCGCCGCGGCCCTGGGCGCCGCCTCGGTCGCCCTCTTCGTGGCCTTCGTCAACGTGCTCTCCGCCGTGCTCGCCCTGGCGGCGATCGCCCTCTACATCGTGGGCTACACGCTGCTGCTCAAGCGGCGCACCTCCCAGAACATCGTCTGGGGCGGCGTGGCCGGCTGCATGCAGGTCCTCATCGGCTGGACGGCCGTCACCGGCCGCCTGGACTGGGCCCCGTTCGTGCTCTTCGGGGTCATCTTCCTGTGGACCCCGCCGCACTACTGGCCCCTGTCGGTGCGCTACCGCGAGGACTACGCCAACGCCGGGGTGCCCATGCTCCCCGTCGTGGCCAAGCCCACCACCGTCTCGCGCCAGATCGTCGCCTACACCGTGGCGATGGTGCTCTGCTCGCTGCTGCTGGTCCCCGTGGGCGGCGCGGGCCTCGTGTACGGCGCCGCCGCGCTCGTGCTCGGCGCCGGCTTCCTCGCGCAGACCCTGCGCCTGCACGGGCGCGCCCGCCGCTTCGAGCGCGAGACCGGCGGCCGCGACGCCGGCACCGTCGAGCAGCTCAAGCGCATCAGCCCGATGGGCGTCTTCCACGGCTCCATCACCTACCTGACGCTGCTGTCCCTGGCCGTCGCCGTGGACCCGTTCGCCCACGTCGCCCTGCCCTTCTGAGCCCGGCGCCCCCGCGCCCCAGAGCCCCCGTCGACCTCCGGTCGGCGGGGGCTCTCGCCGTTCCCGGCGCTGGCCGTCGGGGTCGCCCGGTGGATGTCCCGTGGCCGTCGGGGGTGGCCCGGTGGGCGTCCCGTGGTCGCCGGGGTGCGGACGGTGCGGTGCGCAGGGGGCCGCTCGGTGCCCCGCCGCAGCGCCCGGGCGCGGATCCGACCGGCCTGGGCGCGGGCCGGACCGGCGGTTCGGGCCCGACCCGGCCCCCGACGCGCGGACGCCGGGCACCCCGGGGGAGG
>NZ_JBJLSG010000267.1:0-3892 GCF_050871925.1 Kineococcus gurbantunggutensis | reverse complement strand
CACGACGAGGGGCGGACCGGCCCGCGCGGGCGGCGGGGGCGTCCCGCGCGGGCCGGCCCCCCGCGTCGGCCCCCCCCCCCCCCCCCCCCCCCCCCCCCCCCCGCGCGGGGCGGGGTGCCCGGGGCGGGCGGGCCGGTGGGGCCCGCCCGCCCCGGCGCTCACAGCGGCTGGATGCCGAACGCCTGCGCGAGCTCCTGGATGCGCCGGGCGCGGCCCAGGCGCGGCAGGTCCGAGCCGTCGCGGACCACGCCGCCGCTCTCCTCGAACCGGCTGATGACGTCGTGCGCCCAGGTGGCGTCGGTGGCCGTGGGGCTCATGACCTCGTTGATGACCGAGGCCTGGTCCGGGTCCAGGCACAGCTTGCCCATCATGCCCAGCGAGACGCCCACGGAGGAGTTCTCGCGCAGCTCCGGGTGCCCGCCGCCGACGGTGGGCCCGTCCACCGGGCCGGGCAGGCCGCCGATGCGGCTGGCCACCACCAGGCGGCTGCGCGGGTAGGCCATCGCCAGGTCGTCGGCGCTGGCGCCGGTGTCGCGGCGGTAGTCGCCCGAGCCGAACGCCAGGCGGAACGCCCCGCGCGCGCAGGCGATGGAGCGGGCCTCCTCGATGCCCAGCGCCGACTCCACCAGCGCCACCACGGGCGTCTCGCCGCCCAGGCCCTCGAACGTCTCGGTGACCTGCTCGCCGGCCTCCGTCTTGGCCAGCACCACGCCCAGCAGGTTCGGGGTGCCGCGCAGCTGCTCGACGTCGTCGCGCCAGTGCGGGGTGGTCACGTCGTTGATGCGCACGAACGCGCGCCCACCGGCGCGCAGCCACTCGATGACGTCGGCGCGCGCGGCGTCCTTGCGGCGCGGGTCCACGGCGTCCTCGACGTCGAGCACGACCTGGTCCGCGCGCGAGCGGGCCGCGCCGTCGAACAGCTCGGGCCGCGCCGCGTTGACCAGCAGCCACGTGCGCGCGTACCGCGGCTCGACGATGTGGACGCCCCTGTCGGCGCTCATCCGATCTCCTCACCCGGCCGGGCCGGTCCCTCGGGCCGGCCGGCGGCCGGCGCCCTGCAGCCACCGACCGTAGCGGCCGGTCCGGCGCGCCCGGGGGGTCCGCAGCGCCCGGGCGGGCGTGAGATCGCGCACGCCGCGCCACCCGGCGCCACCGCGCCGGGGCCCCTCGGGCGCCGTCCAGGGCGCCGTCCGCGCGCCGCGCGCCGCGGCGGGCCGGGCGCCGCGGCGGGCCGGGCGCGCGCCGGCCCGGCTCAGCGGGTCCAGGGCAGGTCGAGCTCGCTGAAGAGGGCGCGCCCGGACAGCGCCCGGGCCACCGCCCCCTCCACGCCCGTCAGCTCCAGGCGCTCGTCGCCGTCGGGCAGGACCACCCGCCGCGCGAAGGAGGGGTCCACCGCCCTGGGCGCCGGGCCGGTCACCACCGCGTCCAGCACGCGGGTGAAGCCGCCGGCGGCCGACAGCGGGGAGAGCAGCGCGGTGCCGCGCTCGCGCGCGGCCAGCAGGTCCGCCAGCAGGTCCGTGCGCGCGTGCCGGGTGACCAGCGGCGGGCGCCCGGGCACCTCCTCGACCACCACGTCGATCGCGTAGTACAGGGTCAGGCGCCCGGCGGTGCCCTCCACCACGACGAACGGCTCGCCGCGCTCGGCCGCGCACAGCGTCACGGCCACCAGCAGGTCGCGCCCGTCCGCCAGGTGCACGCGCGCCGCGGAGGTGTCGTCCGCCTCGATGTCGTGCACGTGGAACAGGTCGGTCCGCACGGACGCCACGTCCTCGGCGCGCTGGGCGCCCGCCACGGCCAGCGCGGTGGCCACCGCGTGCGCCAGCGGGTTCGTCAGCGCCCCGTCGGCCACCACGCGCCCGTCGAGGTGGCGGTGCCCGGCCCAGGCCGCGCGCCGGTAGTAGCCGCGGGTGCGCACCCAGCAGCCGGCCGCGGAGTAGCCGGTCACCTCCCCCACGCGCCCCTGCGCCACGCGCTCGCGCACGTGCCGCACCGCCTCCGAGCCCAGGCTCTGGAACCCCACCTGGCAGCGCCCCCCGGTCGCGGCGACCACGTCCAGCAGGGCGCTGAACTCCTCGCCGGTGGCGGTGGGGGGCTTCTCCAGCAGCACGTCGCAGCCGGCGCGCAGCGCGGCCGTCGCCAGCTCGGCGTGGGTGTGGATGGGGGTGCTCAGCACCACCGCGTCCGGGGCGCCGCCCTCCAGCAGGGAGGCCAGGTCGCCGTGCCGGCGGGTGCCGCCGGGCAGCTCCGGCAGCGCGTCCAGGCGCGGGTCGGCCACCGCGGCCAGCCGCACCTCGCCGGCCGCGTGGGCGGCCAGCGCGCGCAGCAGGTGGCTGCGCCCGTGCCCGTTGACGCCGACCACCGCCACCGAGGGCGCGCTCGCGCCGCGGTACCGGGTGGCGTCGTCGAGGGGCACCCCGCGAGCGTAGTGGAAAGCGATTACCGGGACCAGGTCCGCCCCGGTGCCGGCGGCGGTGGCGCACCGGCCCCGCACCGCCCCGTCGCCGGCGGAGCGGTGTGTACGGTGACGGGCAAGCGCTTGCCGGCAGGGGCTCGCGCGACGAGGACGAGGAGGTCCCGCGGTGGTCGGTGCGCACGGCGCGGGCCCCGGCCCGGCCCCGGCCGGCCGGCTCGGCGCGTTCGAGGGGCTGGTGGAGCTGCTGGAGGGCTCCTGGCCGCTGCTCGGCGCCGACGAGCCCCCCGCGCAGGAGGTCCGCCGCCGGCTGCGCGCGGCCGTCGGGCTGCCGCGGCCGCAGGAGCGCGCCGACGTGCGGGTGGAGGGCACCTGGAGCCGCGACGGCCTGGAGGGCACCGAGCTGAGCTGGGACGCCGGGTTCGGCCCGCGGGTGGCCGCGCGCCTGCTGCGCCCGGCCGGCGCGCGCGGGCCGCTGCCGGGGGCGCTGGTGCTGCACTGCCACGGCGGGTCCAAGCGCTTCGGCCTGGCCGAGCTCGCCGACGGCGCGGACGGGCGCCCGGAGCACCCGCGCCTGCGCGCCGCGCGCGAGGAGCTGTACGCCGGCCGGGCGGTGGCCGAGGACCTGGCCCGCACCGGCCGGGCGGTCCTCGTGCACGACGGCTTCGGCTGGGGCAGCCGGCGCCTGCCGGTGGCCGCGATGCCCGAGCGCGGCGAGCGCACCGCCCTGCGGGAGCTGGCCGCCCGCCGCGCCGCCGGCGAGGACGTCCAGGACGAGGCGCTGGCCTACGACGTGCACGCCGACGCGGCCGAGGACGACGTCGCCAAGGCGCTGGGGGCGCTGGGCACCTCCTGGACCGGGCTGCTGGCCCGCGAGGACCTGCTCGCCGCGCGGGTGCTGGCCGAGCACCCGGGCACCGCGCCCGGCGGGGTGGCGCTGCTGGGGCTGTCCGGCGGCGGGGCGCGCGCGGCGGTGGCGGCGGCGCTGGGCGCCCCGGCCGCCGCGCTCGTCGTCACGTGCATGCTCACCTCGCTGCGCGAGGCGCTGCCGCAGCACCTGCACCGGCACTCCTGGACCCTGGTGACCCCCGGCCTGGCGCGGGTGGGCGACTGGCCCGACGTCGTGGCCGCCCGCGCCCCGCTGCCGCTGCTGGTGCAGTCCGGCGCGCGCGACCCGCTCTTCCCCGCGGACGGGGTGCGCCGCGGGGTGCGGCGCGTGCTCGCCCGCTACGCCGCGGCCGGGGCGCCGGGGGCCGTCACCGCCTCCACCCACGACACCGGGCACCGCTTCGACGCGGCGATGCAGCGCGAGGCGTTCGACTGGCTGCAGCGCGTGCAGCCGGCCTGAGGGCGGGGGCGGCGCCCGGACCCGGCGGCGGGGGCGGCGCCCGGACCCGGCGGCGGGGACGGGGGCGGGGGGCCGGGCGCGTGGGCGCGGGCGGGGCGCCGCGGGGGGAGATAGACCGGGAGCTCGATGGTCGC
>NZ_JBJLSG010000266.1:0-3962 GCF_050871925.1 Kineococcus gurbantunggutensis | reverse complement strand
GGCCGGCTCGAGCCGGCCTCAGGGTGCGAACGCTCACCTCACGGGGCTCACCTCACCCGCGCAGCCGGCGAGCCGGCTGCCGCAGCACCCTCACTGTCGCCGGCCGATCGTGGCGTCCAGCTGAACCACGGCCCCGGGTACGGCGTGCACGGAGCCCACCCGCTGCTCGCGGATGCCGGCGCTGCGCACCAGCACCTTGTGCCTGCCGGGCACCACCTCGTCGAGCCAGTAGTAGCCCAGGTCATCGGTGCGGACCGTCCACGTCCTGCCCGCGGTGCTGATGGAGACCGTGGCTCCGGCGACCGGCGAGCCCGTTCTGGTGGTGATGCGCCCGGTGACGTCAGCACCGCCGTACCCTTCGGTGTTGTCCCGGTAGGCCTGGAAGACCGGCAGCGCGCGCCCGTCGAAGTCGAACAGGGTCGTGTTGCTGACGACGTTGTCGCCGCCCTCCTGCCAGCCCACTCCAGGGGCCGGGATCATCATCGGGTCCCAGTAGATGTCGCCGAGGACGGCGCCGTCGGGAACGGCCTTGAGCGCGGCGAACAGCTCGAGCATGAAGTCGCGCTGGCCCTGCGGCGTCTCGGCGTACGGGACGGGCCCCTGGTCGGTCAGCTGCCCCTCGACGCCGTCGTGGGTGAGCGGGTTCCAGTTGACGCCGGTCTCCATCACCAGGAAGGGCTTGCCGAGCTCGGCGCTCATCTCGGCGAAGAAGGTCGCCGCGGCGGGCACGTCCTCCTGCGTCCAGAAGGGGTAGTAGGAAGAACCGATGACGTCGTACGGCACGTGGTGGTCGTCCATGAGGCCGAAAAACCACCGGTACAGCTCCTCGTTGGTCGCCTCGTGCAGGTGCAGCACGACCTGCGCCTCGGGCACCACGGACTTCACCGCGTCGTAGCCGGCGGTCAGGAAGCGTGCGAGGTTGCCCTCGGTGCCACCCCACGCCTGCCCGTAGGGGAAGAGGATGCCGCTCTGCATCTCGTTGCCGAGCGAGACGAACGAGGGCGGGGTGCCCTGCTGCTGCATCTTGCGCAGGAAGGCGCTGGTGTACTGCGAGACGTAGGCCTCGAGCTTGTCGACCGCCTGCTGCTGCGGCAGGGAGGTGACATCGCGCCAGTCCTTAGGGATGTCCTGGATGGCGCCGTTGCTCCAGTAGTCGCTGTAGTGGAAGGTCAGCTGGATCTGCATGCCGTAGCGGTGGGCACGGCGGGCCAGGTCCAGCACGTCCTGCTCGTCCTGGAAGCCCTCGGGCAGGTAGTCGCCGGGGTGGCCGATGCGCGGGTGCTCGGGGCCGGTGCCGTTGTACAGGCGAAGGCGGACGAGGTTGACGCCCTGCTCGGCCAGGATCAGCAGGGGATCCTTCTGCTGACCGCCGGCGTCCCGGTAGGTGCCCCCCTTGCTCTCCACGTAGTTGGTCTGGGTGATGTCCGCGCCCTTGAGGAACTGGTAGGGCCGGCCCGCGGTCAAGCTGACGTCGTCCAGCTTGGCGACCTGCCCACTGCTGCCCGAGGTGCGCAGACCCAGGGTGAGCTCACCGCCCTGCACGTGCACGCCGCGCACGACCACGCGGGTCCACTGCGTGGACACCGGCAGTGCGGTGCGCGCCTCGGCACCGCTGGCGCTGGCCGCGAAGAGCACCGCCTGCTGCTGGCCGCCGGTGCTCGTCGTCCACCCCGTCAGGTCGTAGTACCCGTCCGGCACGTTCCTGATCACCTGGTAGGTGCTCGTCGCACGCTCGGTGCGCGAGGAGTGCAGCAGCGCGGCGGCACCGGTGCGGCCGGGGCCGGCCAGGGCGGCGGTTCCCTTCTCGCCATCGGTGCGCCAGGCCCTGCTGCTGTTCTCGAAGCTCGCATCGGCCACCGCCGGCGGTGCTTCGCGGTGCTCGCCGGCCACCGCTGCAGGTGCGGGCAGTGCGGCCAGGAGCGCCAGTGCGACGGGTGCTGCCGTCAGCACGGTTCGTAGGTTTCTCACGAGCCTTCCTCTCTGAAGACCGTCCAGTGTGGAGTCAGGGAACGAGGTGTACCGGCAGCCGGGCGCCGGGCGCACCGGGAACCTCAAGGTCGCCCCGGGTGCGGTGGTGATGGTTCGGGGTCCACCGCTGTGGGGGGTGCGCAACGGGTGCGTGCACGGTGAGCACCGGCGGTGCAGGTCTGCACCCGGTGACTCGGCACCCTCGTGGCAGGCAGGCAGCGTTCAGCTCGGCGGTGCAGGTCGATCACCACGATGCCGAAGGCAGCTGGTGCCGCTCTGAGGGACCTCCCACGCACCGTCCCGCCCCCAGCGCAGGTCCTCTGACTCCCGCTGACTCCCGCGGCAGGCCGTGCGGTGGCGTGGTCGACTCCCCGATGAGCACGTGCTCGACGTTAGGAGGTCCCGCTGGGCGCCAGAATGGGGGTTTGAGGTGTCCGCATGGACGATCCGTACGCGCGTGGTGACGTGGCGCACCACGCGCATCCAGCGCTCACCGCCTCAACCCGCCGCGAGGCGCTCGAAGCGCTGGCGCGCCAGCAGCGGACCGGCACCCCACGCCGCGGCCGTGGACGCCCAGGAGCAGTTCGGGCGGCCCGAGGCCGGTGTCGGCGCCGGGGTGTTCTTCCCCTTGTTCGGGCCGGGCACCGTGCTGTTCGACACCGACGCCGACACCCGGCGAGGGCCCGGATGGCTGCTGGGCTGCGTGCTCGCCCCGTGCGGTACCGCCCCGATCGCCTTGGCGATCCAGCCGATGCGCGCCGGCAGCAAGTACCCGCACCGCGTGCCGGCCCACCGCACCGGATCTGCACGCTCCACACCCCGACTGCTCCTGCTGCGCCGGCAGAGCGCGCCGTGCGTCTGGCGGAGCACTGCTCGCAAACCGGTGCTGCCGTGGCGGCAGGGCCGAGGAGGACGGAAGTGAAGGGCCGGCGCGAGGACCGGACTGGCAGGGGTGTGCAGCACGAGCCAGTGACAGCGTGACCTGCCCCGGTGGGTCGAACAGGCGCTGAGCAGACCGGTGCAGCGGCGCCCCAGCATCGCCAGGTGCTCCACCACCGAGCGCGCCGCGTCGGCGAGGTCGATATCGAAGCAGGACAGCCCCCGGGCATGGCAAGGCAAGCCGCTCAGGACCGCGGGGCGCTCCAGGCGGGCCAACCACACCACCTGAACACCGCGGGCCGCGCGGACGGTCAGCGAGCGCCTGCACGGCCTCGAGCACGAGGGCGTAGGTGGTCGCCGGAATCATCGGCTTACCGCTGAGCGTGCAGAAGCGCTTGCTGGGTGAGACACCCGCTGCTCGTGCGACGCCGGTGAGCGTGCGGCGCTGTCGCGCCGGAGCGCTCACCACCACGCGAGGGTGTGCTGCACTGCTACCGGAAGTTCCGTCCCGACCCTACTCGGCCCTTCAGCCCTTCAGGCCGCCGGCGAGCAGGTCGGTGCGCCAGTAGCGCTGCAGGAGCGGTCAGCGCGCAAGACGATGCACCAGCACCGGCACCGGCACCTGCTCACGGAGCCGCGATCGCTGCGAACGGCACGCGGGCAGCCAGCGCACCGACAGCGGGTACCAGCAGGCGGCAAGAGCGCAGCGGGCCAGACACGAGCGCGCAGAGCGGGGTGGACCGGCACCAGAGCAGCTCCACGCCAGCCACCGGGCTCGCCGAGCTCCCCAGCCACGAGCCGCTGCAGGGCCTGCCAGGGCCTCTCGCAGCGTGTGACCCCAGCGGTGTCACCCCCCTCCAGCGGTGTCGCCCACCAGGTAGCCCAGCAGAGCGCTGCGCTCGGTGCGTGCCCGCTCACCTGACGGGCCCACGGGCAAGGCGGGTGAGCCCAATGGGCTCGAGGCGGCACCGGCGGCACCGGCGGTACCGGCGGCACCGCCAGGACACGCGTGCAGGCGCGCCCCCGGGCAGGCGCGCCCCCCGGCCGAGAGGGCGCTGTGGGGGGGGGGGGGGGGGGGGGCGCCCCCCGCCCCCCCCCACCCACTCCCCTGGTGG
>NZ_JBJLSG010000265.1:0-3991 GCF_050871925.1 Kineococcus gurbantunggutensis | reverse complement strand
GCCGCCCGGCGGCGGGACCCGGCCTCGCTCAGCCCCGGGCGGGGCGCTGCTCCATGACGACGAGCGCGCCGGACAGCTCGCCCTGCGCGCCCTGCAGCGGCAGCACCGAGACCTGCACCGCCAGCGGCTTGCCGCGCCGGTTCACCGCGTCCAGCTGCAGCACCGAGCCCTCCTCGCCGGCGAGCACGGCCCGCACGACCGGGCCGACCTCGTGCAGGGGCAGGCCGATGTCCAGGCCCAGCAGGTGCTCACCGAGGGCCTCGTCGCCGCGCACGCCCCACACCTCGGTGGCCCAGGCGTTCCACACGGTCACCCGCATCGCCGGGTCGACGACGGCCACCCCCACGCGCAGGCTCGCGAAGACGCCCTCCATGTAGCTGTTCAGGGCGCTGACCTCGTCGGTGCGCAGGCGCAGCTCGTGGTTGGAGTGCTGCAGCTCGTCGTTCATCGACTGCAGCTCCTCGTTCATCGTCTCGAGCTCCTCGTTCGTGGAGTGCAGCTCCTCGTTGGTGGTCTCCAGCTCCTCGACGGTGGACTGCAGCTCCTCGTTGGTGGTCTCCAGCTCCTCGTTGGTGGACTGCAGCTCCTCGTAGGCGGTCTCGAGCTGGCGGTGGGCGTCCTCCAGCTCGTCCTGCAGCTGCCGCGAGCGCGTCACGTCGATGAAGACCACCGCCGTGCCCAGCGCGTGGCCCTGCGCGGCGCGCAGCGGCACCACCTGCACGTCGAACCAGCGCGTCTCGCTGCGCGAGCGCGTCCAGGCCACGTCGCGGATCCACACGGTGCGCTGCTGGGCGTTGGCCTGGTCCACGGCCGAGCGCAGCTCCACCGGCCGGTAGGAGACCTCCAGGTCCTGGAAGGGCCGGCCGGCGTCGGCGGCGCTCAGGCCGAACAGGGCGTCGGCGCGCTGGTTGGACAGCACCACGGCCCCGGCCCGGTCCAGCACGATCTGCGCCACCGGGCTGGCCGCCAGCGCCTCGTCCCGCAGCACCCCCGCGCCCGGGTCGACGGACGGCGGCAGCGCCGTCGGGGCGCTGGCGGCCGTGAGGCGCGAGACGGGGCGCGCGGCCCCCACCCGGCGGAAGATGCGGTTCTTCAGGTCCACCGGCGCGAACAGCGCGCTCTGGCTCAGCAGCATCTCCGCCTTGCCCAGGAACAGCAGGCCCTCGGGGTTGAGCGAGTAGTGCAGCCGCTCGGCGATGCGCGCCTGCGTCTCGGCCGTCAGGTACATCAGCGTGTTGCGGCAGGTCAGCAGGTCCACGTGCGAGATGGGCGCGTCCTGCACCAGGTCGGCGCGGCCGAAGATGACCGAGCGGCGCAGGTCCTGGCGGAAGGTGAAGCGGCTGCCGCTGGGCTCGAAGTACTTCTCCAGCAGCTCCGGCGGCAGGCTGCGCACCTCCCGCTCGGTGTAGGTGGCCGTGCGCGCGTGCGCCAGCGCCTCCTCGTCGGCGTCGGTGGCGTAGATCTTCACGCGCTCGCGGAACTGCTCCGGGCCCAGCAGCTCGGCCAGGCAGATCGCGGTCGTGTAGGCCTCCTGCCCCGAGGCGCACCCGGCGCTCCAGGCCCGGATCGGCCCGGTGGGCTTGCGCTGCAGCAGCTGCGGCAGCAGGTCGCCGCGCAGGCGCTCCCAGGCCTCGGCGTCGCGGAAGAAGGAGGTGACGTTGATGAGGATGGTGTTGAACAGCGCGGTGAACTCGTCGGCGTCGACCTCGAGGCGGTCGCGGTACTCCTCGTACGTGGCGATGCCGACGTCGGCCATCCGGCGGCGCACCCGCCGCTCCAGGCTGGGGCGCTTGTAGCCGGTGAAGTCGAAGCCGCGGGACTCCTTGAGCAGCTGCAGCAGCTCGTCGAGCCGCTCGGGCGCCCCGGCGTCGCCGGGCGCGGTCCCGTCCGCGAACGCCTCCGCGCCCGCCGGCCCGTCGCCGGGCACCTCGGCCGCCCCCTGCCCGCTCACGCGCCCACCCCGTCGCCCGTGCCGCCCACGCGCCCGGTGAGCAGCCGGCGGATCACGGCGGCGGCCTCCGTGGTCTCGTCGGCCCGCTCGCCGAACCGGCCGGCGCTGAGGGACCTGCCGGCCTCGGCGGCGCGGCGGGCCAGCTCCCGGTTCAGCGCGGCGCGCTCCTCCAGGCTGCGCAGGGCGACCCACAGGGCGCCGTCCATCTCCGCGCTCTGCTGCTCGTGCAGGCTCTCCGCGGTCCACGCGTGCCCCACGCGGCAGCGGAACCGCAGCAGGCCGTGGTCGTCGATGCGCCACAGCGCCCCCGAGCAGTCGGGGCACGTGTACCCGGACGGCTCGCCGGGGTGGTCGTCGGAGTCGATGACGTCCGTGTCGAAGCGGGCCACGGCGACCTCCTCGCCCATCTCGTCGTCGGCGGCCGGGCGTGCGGCGGGGACCTCCTCGCGCACCAGCCGGTCCAGCAGCGCCGGGATCGCCGCCACGGGCAGCACGTGCTCGGGGTCCGCCGCGCCGATCGCGTTGACCGGCATCCCGGTGTAGAGGGCGTCGGCGGGGTCCTGCACGACGCCGACGCCGCCGCGGCTGCGCACGGCGACCAGGCCGGCGGAGCCGTCGTCCAGCGTCCCGGAGAGCACCACGCCGACCACCCGGGGACCGGCCGCCCGGGCCGCGGAGCGGAACAGCACGTCCACGGCCGGGCGGTGCCCGTTCTCGCGGGGGCCGGCGGAGTGCACGACGTGGTCGCCGGCGAGCAGCAGGTGCCGGTCCGGGGTGGCCACCAGCACGGTGCCGCGCGGCAGCGGCTCGCCGGGCACCGCGGCGCGCGCCGGCAGGGGCCCGGCGCGGTCCAGGATCGAGGCCAGGGCGCCGGCGCCCGTGGGGGGCACGTGCAGCACCACCAGCACCGTCGCCGGCAGGTCCGCCGGCAGGCCCGCCACCAGGGTGCGCAGCGCCTCCACGCCGCCGGCGCTCGCGCCGACGACCACCACGTCCCTGGTCACCACGCGCTGAGCCTAGTGCCGCACCGGGCCACCGCCCCCCGCGGCGCCCCCGCGGTGCCTGCGCGCTGCGCGGCAGGGGCGCGGCGGGGGTGCTGTCGGGGCCCGTCCCTAGGGTGGCGCGCGGGCCGGCGGGCGGCCCGCGGTCGGGGGGAGGGCGCGTGCGGCGGCTGGTCGTGGACGTGTCGCTGGCGGTGCTGGCGGCGGTGGTGGGCGCCCTGCTGGGGCTGGAGCGCGCCGGGCTGTGGGACGCCCCGCCCGCGGTCGTGGGCGCGCTGATCGCCCTGACCGCCGTGCTGGCCGTGGCCACGACCGCCGCGCACGCGCTCGCGCGCTGGCGGGCCTCGCGCCGCGCCGCGCACCGCGACGTCCTCGACGACCTGCTGCACGCGGTGCTGTGGAGCGCCGTCGACGCCACCGGCCTGGACGCGCGCGACCTCGCGGTGGCCCTGTACCGGCTGCACCGCCCCGCCCTGCCCGGCCGGCCCGCGCGCCTGCTGCGCCTGCACCGGGTGCGCGCCGGGCGCCGCCCCGCCGCCTCCGGGACCGCGTGGGCCCCCGGCAAGGGCGTCGTGGGGCGCTGCGCGGCCGAGGGCGAGGTGGTGGCCGTGGACGTGGCGGCCCTGGACGCCGCCGCGGGGGAGGTGGACGCCGCCGGCTGGCAGCGCCTGCCCGCCGACGTGCGCCAGGGGCTGACGCTCGAGGAGCACCGCCGGCTGCGCGGCAAGTACGGCGCCGTCGTCGCCGTGCCCCTCGTCGACGACTCCGGGCCGGTCTCGGCGGTCGTGGGGTGCCTGGTCCTGGACGGCCCGGCCGGGTCCCTGCCGCGGCTGTCCGCGCCCGCCGTGCTGGGGGTGCTGGAGGCCACCGGCCGCGCGCTGCGCCGCCTGGAGGCGCCGTCGGCGGGGCCGGTGGCCCGCGCGGCGGCGGCCGGGGGTGCCGGCGAGGGGGCGCTGCGCGCCCAGCTGCAGCGCCTGGGGGTGGAGCCGGCGCGCGTGCGGGCGCTCACCGGTGGCGCGCCGCAGGCCCCGGGCGCGGT
>NZ_JBJLSG010000264.1:0-4176 GCF_050871925.1 Kineococcus gurbantunggutensis | reverse complement strand
GCCCCCCCCCCCCCCCCCCCCCCCCCCCCCCCCCCCCCCCCCCCCCCCCCCCCCCCCCCCCCCCCCCCCCCCCCCCCCCCCCCCCCCCCCCCCCCCCCCGGGGGTCACTGGTACGAGACGAACACCGGCGACGGCTCGACCGCGACGGTCTGCGCCGGGGTGAAGGTGGGGGTGTCCTCGTCGAGGAAGTTCTTCCACCCCCAGCGCAGCCCGGCCGGGCCGCCGGCGGTCAGGGCGTCGTAGGTGGCGCGCTTCATGCCCGGGCTGCCGTGCCCGTCGGCGTGCACGACGGTGACCAGCTCGTCGTGCGAGGTGTCCACCGAGGCGCGGTCGGCGATCATCGAGGTGCGGAACTGGTGCAGCAGGAACACCTTCTGCGGCAGGTCGCCCTCGCGCACGAGCTGCGCGAGCCAGTCCCCGACGCGGTTGACCTCCGCGGCGTCCACCGACCCGATCTGCTCCAGGTGCACCTGGTCCGGCTCCAGGCGCCACTCCGGGTCCAGGGCCAGGCCCACGTGCGGGCGGCGCAGCAGCGACTCGTAGCGCCGGGCCTGGGTGAGGAAGTCGGTGCGCCCGGGCTGCAGGTCCAGCACCACGGCCACGCCGGCGCGCCCGGCGGCGTCCACCCACGGCTCCAGCTCGGCCGGGTCGGTCTCGTTGGAGTGGTCCCCGTCCGCGCCGGGCGAGCCGGAGGCCACCGTGGTGATGACCTCCAGGGTGGGCACCGCGGGCAGGGGGTCGAGGCCGTCGTAGCGGGCGGCCAGCTCCCGCGCGCGCTCCAGGGTCTCCTCCAGCGGCTGCTCGCCCAGCAGCCCCAGGCTGGGGGTGCCCGGGTGCCCGTACAGGGCGACCATGCGCCGGCCCTCCAGCGGGAGCTGACCGCCGCCGGGCACCTGCGCGCCGGTCAGGGCGGCCTCGACGCGCTCGGCGAAGGCGCCGCCGGCGAAGGCGGGACCCAGCCCCACCACGTGCTGCGGGGCGCCCTCGTGCAGGGCCCGCACGAGGGCGCCGTCCGCGCGCGGGTCGCCGGTGGGGGCGGTGAGCACCTGCGCCCCGGCGGCGCGGGCGGTGGCCACCGCGGCCGCCTCCCACGGCGCGCCCGTGACGAGCACGACCGTGCCGCTGCCGCGCGGCGCCGCGGCGGGGCGCGGGTCGCCGGCCTCCTCCACGTCGGGGTCGCCGCGCTCGGTGAGCGCCTCGCCGGCCCACGCCGCGGCCGGCTCGCCGACGGTGAGCACCTCCCGCGCGCCCAGGCGGCGCACCTCCGCGGCCGCGGCCGGGCCGGGCAGCAGCAGCGGCACGCCCAGCCCGGCCGCGACCGCGGCGCCGCGCTGCAGGGCGGCGGGCTCGTCGGCGGCGACGACGACCGAGGGGCTGCGGGTGAGCAGGTGCGCGCTGAGCGCGGCGGCCGCCTCCGGGCCGGTGGCCGCGTCGAGCACGGCGCTGCGCTCGCCGGGCCGGGTGGTCTGCACGGCGGCGGCGGAGCCCCGGTCGCCGTCGGGTGCGTCGTCGCCGCCCCCGGCGGAGGCGGTGCAGGAGGACAGCCCGAGCACGAGGACGAGCAGGGCGCCGGTGGTTCGCGCGCGGATGACGTGCTCCCGGGATCGCTGGCGGGTCGGTCGGGGTCAGCCTGCCAGGTCCCCGGCGCCGCCGCCCGCAGCGCCGCGCCCGCCTCAGCCGAAGGGGGGCACCACCCCGCGCTCCACGAGGCGGTCGAGCAGCTCGCAGAAGCGGTCCAGGCTGTCCAGGCACTCGCCGAACCCGGCGCGGCGCACCTTCACGGTGCTGGAGACGTTGTCGAAGCCGGAGTGGAAGAGGAAGTCCCCGAACGGCCAGCCCACGAGGCGGTCGTAGGGCGTGGGCACCAGGCCGTGCCGCTGCACCAGGCCCTGCCAGGTGCCCTCGTGCAGCGGCATCACCGAGGTCAGCGGGAGGTCCTGCGGCTCGTCGTGCTCCATGCCCAGGTGCCGGGCCAGGCGCGCGTAGGCGTGCACCCAGCGGAACTGGTCGCCGTTGGTGACGTTGAAGACCTCCCCGTCGGCGGCCGGCGTCGAGCCCGCCCACACGGTGGCCCGGGCCAGCAGCTCCGCGTCGGTCACCTGGTACAGCGCCTCGCCGGCGGCGCGCGAGCCGGGGAAGCGCAGCGGCAGCCCCAGCGCGCGGCTGATCGCGGCGTGCACGGCCACCACCATGAGGATGTTCATGGGGTTGCCGGTGGCGTAGCCGACGACGCCCTCGGGGCGCAGCACCGTCAGGGAGAACCCGCGGCGGGCCGCCTCGGCGCGCAGCAGGTCCTCCTGCGCGTAGTAGAAGTTCGGCACGACCAGGCGCGGGTCGCTCTCGCGCGCGGGGGTCTTGAACCCCGGCAGGTGCGCGCCGTACGCCTTGCCGCCCTGGTAGAGCGTCACGTGCCGCAGGGGCGCGCCCTCCAGGGCGTCCAGGGTGTGCCGCAGCAGCGCGGTGTTCTCCTGCACCTGCTGGCGCTCGTCGCCGCGCTCGACGTACGCGGCGAACACCAGGTGCGTGGTGTCGCCCGCGGCCGAGAGCCCCTCGCGGGCCCCGTCGGGGGTGGACAGGTCCGCGGCCAGCGCCTGCCACGGCACGTCCGGCTGCTCGCGGCGGGCCGCCCCGCGCACCGTCCAGCCGGGCACGCGGGCGTACTCGGCGGCGGCGTGCGCGCCGATCACCCCGGCCGAGCCGGCCACCAGGGCCGCGCCGGGGGCGGCCGCGGCGGCGGCGATCGGGTCCGGGCCGCCCAGCGGGCTCGCGGTGGTCGTGTCGGTCACGGTGCTCCTCGACGGGTGGGGCGGGGGTGCGGGTGGTGCGAGTGCTGCGGGTGCTGCGGGGCGCGGCTCAGGACCCGGGTTCGTGGAACTCCGGGCTCAGCGGGTCCGGCCCGGCGTCGGGGCCGGACCCGGTCCCGGCGGGCAGGGGGGCGTCGTCGTGCACGGCCGCCAGCGCCTGCGGCGTCTCCTCCACCGCCGCGCCCTCGGCCGCGCCGTCGGGGTCGGGGAACGGCGCGGGACCGGGCTTGCCCGGTTCGCCCTCGTCGTTGCCGCTGGCCATCGCGCTGTCCAGCTCCGGCTCGCTCACCGCGGGGACCTCCTGTGCTCGTCCTGCCCGCCGCCCTACCCGCCGGGCCCAGGCGTCAAACGGGGTGGCGGACGGGGTGGCGGACGGGGCGGCGGGCGGGCCGGTGGGCGGGGGCCGAGTGGCGGGGCGGGGGCGCCGGGTGAGACTGGACCGGCGCCGGCGGCCCCGGCACCCCCGCGACGAGAGGACCCCCCCCGTGCCCACCTGGTTCATCACCGGCTGCTCCACCGGCCTCGGCCGCTCCCTGGCCGAGGCGGTCCTGGCCGCCGGCGAGAACGCCGTCGTCACCGCCCGCGACGTGGAGCGGGTGCGCGACCTGGAGCAGCAGCACCCCGGCACGGCGCTGGCGCTGGCGCTGGACGTGACCGACCCCGCGCAGGTGGCGGCGGCGGTGCGGGCGGCCGAGGAGCGCTTCGGCGGCGTGGACGTGCTCGTGAACAACGCCGGCTACGGCTACCGCGCCGCCGTCGAGGAGGGCGACGACGCCGACGTGCGCCGCCTGTTCGACACCCACGTCTTCGGGCCGGTCGCCCTGGCCAAGGCGGTGCTGCCGGGGATGCGCGCCCGCCGCTCGGGCGCGGTGGTGAACCTGTCCTCCATCGGCGCGCACGTGTGCCCGCCCGGTTCGGGGTACTACGCCGCCGTCAAGGCCGCGCTGGAGGCGATGTCCACCTCGATGCGCCAGGAGCTGGCCCCGCTGGGGGTCAGCGTGACGATCGTCGCGCCCGGCGGTTTCCGCACCGACTTCGCGGGCCGCTCGCTGACGCAGTCCGCCGAGGCGATCGCCGACTACGCCGAGACCGCCGGCAAGCGCCGCAAGGAGAACGACACCGTCCACGGCACCCAGCCGGGCGACCCCGCCAAGGCCGCGCAGGCGATCATCACCGCGGTCCGCTCGCCCGAGCCGCCCGGGCTGCTGTTCCTGGGCGGGGACGCGGTGGACTCCTACCGCGGCGTCCTGGACGCCCGGCGCGCGGAGCTGGACGCCTGGGAGGAGCTCAGCCGCAGCACGGGCTTCGACGACTGACCCGCCGGCCGGTCCGGCCGGTCCGGCCGGCGGTGCGGGCCCGGTGCCGCGCGCAC
>NZ_JBJLSG010000263.1:0-4178 GCF_050871925.1 Kineococcus gurbantunggutensis | reverse complement strand
CGACCGGCACCGCCGGTCGCGTGGGGCCGCCGGCGTCAGGGGACGGTGAAGAGCGCCTCGCCGGCGGCGACGGGGCCCGGGGCGCGCAGGGAGGTCAGGGCGTCGGCGGGCACGTCGAGCGCGACGACGGGCACGACGGCGGAGCGGCCCGAGGCGCGCACCGCGTCGGCGTCGAAGCGCAGGACGGGCTGGCCGGCGGCGACCGCGTCGCCCTCGGCGGCGAGCAGCTCGAACCCCTCGCCGCCCATCTGCACGGTGTCGATGCCGACGTGCACGAGGACCCCGCGCCCGCCCTCGGCGAGCAGGACGAACGCGTGCGGGTGCAGCTTGAGCACGGTGCCGGCCACGGGCGCGACGGCCTCGACCACGCCGCCGGGCGGCTCGACGGCCAGGCCCGGCCCGACGATGGACTGGGCGAAGACCGGGTCGGGCACGTCGGTCATCGCCACGGCGGTGCCGGGCACCGGGGCGGTGACGACGAGGCTCACCGCAGGTCCTCGATGTCCTCCGCGAGGGTGTCGGCGTTGGGGCCGACCACGACCTGCACGACGGTGCCCGAGCGCAGCACGCCCACCGCGCCGGCGGCCTTCAGGCCGGCGTCGTCGACGGCGGAGGCGTCGCTCACCTCGCAGCGCAGCCGGGTGATGCACGGTTCGATCTCGACGACGTTGGCGCTGCCGCCGAGCGCGTCGAGGATCTTCTGGGCCTGGCTCACGGTTGCCTCCCGCGTCTGGGGTGGTTCGAGGTGGTCCCGGGTGCTCCGGGTGTTCCGGGTGGTTCACGGGCCGTTCACGGACCCTTGACGTGCAGGGCCCCGCAGGTCCATCGTCGTCCTCGCGAGCTGGACCGTACCAGTACGGACCAGCACCGACCAGGGTCCCGCGAGGTCCCGCGAGGGGGGTGAGGACCGCGGTGGCACCCCCGCCGCGCGGGGCCGGGGTCGTGGCCGGCCCGGTGCCCAAGCACGCGCAGCTGAGGGCGATCCTGGTGCGCGCCATCACCACCGACCTGGCCCCCGACGCCCCGATCCCCTCGGAGCGCGAGCTCGTCGAGGCGTACCGCGTCAGCCGGATGACCGTCCGGGAGGCGATCGGTCAGCTCGTCAACGAGGGGCTGCTCTACCGGGTGCACGGCAAGGGGACGTTCGTGGCCCCCGCCGCCGTGCAGTCGCAGCTGCACCTGGCCTCCTTCAGCGACGACATGCGCCGGCGGGGCCACGAACCCTCCAGCCGCGTGCTCGCCGCGGACCTGCGCACCCCGCCGCCGGCGGTGGCGCGCGCCCTGGAGCTGCCGGCGGGCGTGCGCGCCGTCCACGTGGAGCGGCTGCGCCTGGCCGACGGGGTGCCCATGGCCCACGAGGTGACGCACTACCCCGAGCACCTCGTGCCCGGCCTGCTCGAGCTCGACCTGTCCGGTTCCACCTACGACCTGCTCGCCGCGCGGTACGGTCTGGCGCCCACCACGGGCGAGCAGGCCCTGACCGCCGAGAGCGCCGCGCGCCCGGTGGCCGCCCTGCTGGGGACGGTCGCCGGAGCGCCCCTGCTGCTGTTCGACCGCACCACCCGCGCCGGTGACGTCGTCGTGGAGCACACCACGTCGCGCTACCGCGCCGACCGGTACAGCGTCCGGATGTCCCTGGACCGCACCGCGGACCGGGTCCCGGCCCCTCCCACCCCGAGGAGTCCCACGTGAGCACGACCACCACGAAGGCCGAGAAGAGAGCGCTGCCCGGGCTCGCCACCCTGCAGCGCATCGGGCGCTCCCTCATGCTGCCGATCGCGGTGCTGCCGGCGGCCGGCATCCTGGCCCGCTTCGGCTCCGCCGACATGCTCGGGCCCGACGGCCTGGGCTGGGACGCGGTCGCCGACGTCGTCGGCGCCGCGGGCAACGCCCTGCTGGGCGCGCTGCCGCTGCTGTTCGCGGTGGGCGTCGCGATCGGGTTCGCCAAGAAGTCCGACGGGTCCACGGCGGTCGCCGCCGTCGTCGGCTACCTGGTGTTCAAGGGCGTCGGGGACGCGATGTCGCCCGTCGTCCTGGGGGCCGCCCCGGACGGCGAGGAGCAGCAGCTCATCAACTGGGGCGTGCTCGGCGGCATCCTCTGCGGCGTCATCGCCGCGCTGCTGTGGCAGCGCTACTACCGCATCAAGCTGCCGGACTACCTGGCGTTCTTCGGGGGCCGGCGGTTCGTGCCGATCGTCACGGCGCTGGCGACGCTGCTGCTGGCGGTCGTCATGGCGTTCCTCTACGTGCCGTTCGACCGGGTCCTCAGCGCCCTGGGCGAGGCGGTCGCGGGCAACGCGGTGGTCGGCGGGTTCGTCTTCGGCACCGCCAACCGCCTGCTCGTGCCGCTGGGCCTGCACCACATCCTCAACTCGTTCCCGTGGTTCCAGCTCGGCGAGTTCACCACCGCGGACGGCACGGTCGTGCAGGGCGACATCGCCCGGTTCATCGGCGGCGACCCCACCGCGGGGACGTTCATGACCGGGTTCTTCCCCATCATGATGTTCGCGCTGCCGGCCGCGGCCCTGGCCATCACGCGGGCGGCGCGCCCGTCCCAGCGCAAGCTCGTCGGCGGCATCATGCTCTCCGCGGCGCTGACGTCGTTCATCACCGGCGTCACCGAGCCGCTGGAGTTCGCCTTCATGTTCGTGGCGTTCCCGCTGTACGTGGTGCACGCGGTGCTCACCGGCACCTCGCTGGCCCTGGTCAACGCCCTCGGCGTCAAGGACGGGTTCAACTTCTCCGCCGGCCTGATCGACTACCTGCTGAACTACGGCATCGCCACGAAGCCGCTGCTCATCATCCCGGTCGGCCTGGCGTACGCGGTCGTGTACTACCTGCTGTTCTCGTTCGTCATCCGCCGCTGGAACCTGCGCACCCCGGGCCGCGAGGACGACGCGGACTCCTCGGTGGTGGAGGTCACCGCCGCCGACACCGCCGCCGCCGAGGGCGCCGGCACGGACCGGGTGCCGCCGGAGCGCGACCTGTCCTGAGCCGCACCGCCACCGCACGGGGCCGGAGCGCTCAGCGCCAGAGCAGCGCCGGGTTGCCGTAGGAGACGCCCAGGACGTGGCCGTGCCGGTTGGCCTGCCGGGCCTCGTAGTCCTCATCGGCGCCGGTCAGGGCGGTCAGCCTCCCCCACCGCCACAGCAGCACGCGCGTCACCCCGCCGGCCGCCACGGGCTCGGTGACGACCACCTCGCCGGGACGGCCGAAGTCCTCCGCGGACGCCCCCGGTGCGGCGCCGAGGTCGACGGCGCGCCACCCGCCACGGCCCCGCGGCGCCCACACCGTGGCCCGCTGCGTGCCCAGGTGCTGCCCGGCCAGCCAGCCGTGCTCGTCCACGTCGAGGACCTGCATCGACGGGGCGAGCGCGCGCACGCGGCGACCGCCGTCCTGCCACAGCAGCTCGTACCGGCGCTCGGTGCCGACGTAGCAGGTGCCGACGGCGGTGCCGCGCTCGTTGGAGGCGGTGGCCCAGGTGCTGGTGCACTCGGACGGGGCGGGCAGCGTCTTGAAGGCCCCGTCCCGCCAGATCGACGCGCGCCACCCGCCGGCGGTGGTCCTGGTGCCCAGGACGCGGCCGGCGTCGTCGACGTCGACGGGTCTGAAGTCGTCCTGCGGGGTGCCCAGGGCGCGCAGGTCGCCGTTCTCCCACAGGAAACCGACCTGACCGCCCTCGGGCACGTCGCTGGTGCCGAGGACCTTCCCGCGGCCGGCCACCGCAGTGACGCGGCTGGAGCCCCTGTCGTCGAAGGGGCCGATCTCGGTCAGCTCACCCTCCCGCCACACCCAGGCGCGGACGGGGTAGGTGAAGCGCCCCTCGGTCACGTACTCGCCCGCGACCAGGTCGTCGTCGCTCAGCCCCTTGATCTCGGTGCCCAGGCTCACGGGCGGGCCCTCGATCTGCACGGGCGGGCGGCCCTCGAACGGTGCCGCCGCGCCCGGGGGTCCCGCCGCGCCGGCGGTGCCACCCCCGATCCCGACGAGGACGAGCGCTGCGGCCAGTGCGGTCGCGGTGCGTGCGGTGCGCTTCACAGGTTTCCCCTCCCGTGTCCCGTGGTGCGCCCGCGGCGGCGGGGGGGGGGGGGGGGGGGGGGGGGGGGGGGGCGGGGGGGGGGGGGGGGCGGGGGCGCGGGGGGGGGGGGGGGGGGGGTGGGGGGGCGGGACCGGCGGGA
>NZ_JBJLSG010000262.1:0-4240 GCF_050871925.1 Kineococcus gurbantunggutensis | reverse complement strand
CCCCCCGCCCCCCCCCCCCCCCCCCCCCACCCCCCCCCCCCCCCCCCCCCCCCCCCCCCCCCCCCCCCCCCCCCCCCCCCCCCCCCCCGGGCGCCGTCAGGCTCGGCGTGGTCCTGACGGGTTGGCGCGCCCCCCGCTGCACCCCGACGTGACGCAGGCCATAGGGTCGGGACGTCGCCGCGGCGCTGCGGCGGGCGCAGCACCCGACAGGAACACGCAGAGCTGACGCGCCCGGGCCCGGCCCGGTGCGTCGAGGAGGAGAGCGCATGACCACCAGGGTCGGCATCAACGGCTTCGGCCGCATCGGCCGCAACTTCTTCCGCGCCGCGCTGGCCTCCGGCGCGGACATCGAGGTCGTGGCCGTCAACGACCTCACCGACGCCAAGGCGCTGGCGCACCTGCTCAAGCACGACTCGGTCCTGGGCAAGCTGCCCGAGGACGTGCGCGTCGACGGCGACTCCATCGTGGTCGGCTCCCGCACCGTGAAGGTCCTCGCCGAGCGCGACCCGGGCAAGCTGCCCTGGGGCGAGCTGGGCGTGGACGTCGTCATCGAGTCCACCGGCTTCTTCACCGACGGCGAGAAGGCCAAGGCCCACGTGGCCGGCGGCGCCAAGAAGGTCATCATCTCCGCGCCCGCCAAGAACGACGACGTCACCGTCGTCATGGGCGTCAACGACGGCGACTACGACCCGGCGCAGCACACGATCATCTCCAACGCGTCGTGCACCACGAACTGCCTGGCCCCGCTGGCCAAGGTCCTGCAGGACGCCTTCGGCATCGAGCGCGGCCTGATGACGACGGTGCACGCCTACACCGCCGACCAGAACCTGCAGGACGGCCCGCACAAGGACCTGCGCCGCGCCCGCGCCGCCGCCCTGAACATCGTGCCGACCAGCACCGGTGCGGCCAAGGCCATCGGCCTGGTCCTGCCCGAGCTCAAGGGCAAGCTCGACGGCTACGCGCTGCGCGTGCCCGTGCCCACCGGCTCGGCCACGGACCTCACCGTGACGCTGAGCCGCGAGGTCAGCGCCGAGGAGGTCGACGCGGCGTACCGTGCGGCCGCCGAGGGCCCGCTGAAGGGCTTCCTCGTGTACTCCGACGAGGAGCTCGTCTCCAGCGACATCGTCACCGACCCCGCCTCGTGCATCTACGACTCGGGCCTGACGAAGGTGAACGGCGACCAGGTCAAGGTCGTCGGCTGGTACGACAACGAGTGGGGCTACTCCAACCGCCTCGTGGACCTGACCGCCCTGGTCGGCAGCTCCCTCTGAGCACCGCCACCGGCCCGGGGCGTCGCGCCCCGGGCCGGTGACGCCTGCCCGCCGCACGACGCCCACCACCGGAGGAACCGTGAAGACGATCGACGACCTCGAGCGCGAGCTCGGCGGCCTGCGGGGCACCCGGGTGCTCGTGCGCAGCGACCTCAACGTCCCGCTGGACCGCTCCGGCGGCAGCGCCCGCATCACCGACGACGGCCGCGTGCGCGCCTCGGTGCCCACCCTGCGCCGCCTGCTCGACGCCGGCGCCCGCGTCGTCGTCACCGCCCACCTGGGCCGCCCGCAGGGCGCCCCGGACGAGAAGTACTCCCTGGCCCCCGTGCACGCCCGCCTGGCGGAGCTGCTGCCCGGCGTGGACGTCTCCTTCTGCCCGGTCACCGTCGGCGAGCAGGCCACCGCCGCCGTCGAGGCGCTCACCGACGGCTCGCTGCTGCTGCTGGAGAACGTGCGCTTCAACGCCGCCGAGACCAGCAAGGACGCCGCCGAGCGCGGGGCCTTCGCCGACTCCCTGGCCGCCCTCGCCGACGCGTTCGTCTCCGACGGCTTCGGCGCCGTGCACCGGAAGCACGCCAGCGTCTACGACGTCGCCACCCGCCTGCCGCACGCCGCCGGCGGCCTGGTCGCCGCCGAGGTGGAGGTGCTGCGCCGGCTGACGACCTCGCCCGAGCGCCCCTACGCCGTGGTGCTCGGCGGCTCGAAGGTCTCCGACAAGCTCGGCGTCATCGACAACCTCCTCGGCTCGCTGCTGACCTCCGGCGACCGCCTGCTCGTGGGCGGCGGCATGGTCTTCACCTTCCTCAAGGCCGCCGGGCACGAGGTGGGCAGGTCGCTGCTGGAGGAGGACCAGCTGGAGACGGTGCGCGCCTACGTGCGCACCGCGGCCGAGAAGGGCGTGCAGGTCGTGCTGCCCACCGACGTCGTGGCGGCCACCGCGTTCGCCGCCGACGCCGAGCACTCCGTGGTGCCCGCCGACGCGATCCCCGCCGACCGCCTGGGCCTGGACATCGGCCCGGAGTCCGGCGCCGCGTTCGCCGCCGCGCTCGCGGACGCGCGCACCGTCTTCTGGAACGGGCCGATGGGCGTGTTCGAGATGGAGCCGTACTCGCACGGCACCCGCGCCGTGGCGCAGGCCCTGGTGGACTCGCAGGCGTTCAGCGTCGTCGGCGGCGGCGACTCCGCCGCCGCGGTGCGCACCCTCGGCTTCGCCGACGAGCAGTTCGGGCACATCTCCACCGGCGGTGGGGCGAGCCTGGAGTACCTCGAGGGCAAGCAGCTGCCCGGCCTCGACGTGCTCGACTGACGCCGACCGACCGCCCGACCCAGGAGGAGGACACGACGTGGCCCGCACCCCGCTCATCGCCGGCAACTGGAAGATGGTCCTGGACCACCAGCAGGGCACCCTGCTGGTGCAGAAGCTGGACTGGACCCTGAGGGACGCCAAGCACGACCACTCGGCCGTCGAGGTCGCCGTGCTGCCCTCGCACACCTCGCTGCGCACCGTGCAGACCCTCATCGAGGGCGACAAGCTGCCCCTCAAGCTGGGCGCGCAGGACCTCTCCGCGCACGAGTCCGGCGCCTACACCGGCGAGGTCTCCGCCGCGCAGCTGGTCAAGCTCGGCGTCACCTACGTCGCGGTGGGGCACTCCGAGCGCCGCCAGTACCACGGCGAGGACGACGCGCTGGTGCGCGCCAAGACCCGCCAGGCGCTGGCCCACGGCCTGACCCCGATCGTGTGCGTGGGCGAGGCGCTGGACGTGCGCCGCGCCGGCGAGCACGTGGCCTTCACCGTCGGGCAGGTCACCGCCGCGCTGGAGGGCCTGGAGCCGGCGCAGGTGGCCTCCCTGGTGCTGGCCTACGAGCCGGTGTGGGCGATCGGCACCGGCGAGTTCGCCAGCCCCGAGGACGCCCAGGAGGTCTGCGAGGCGCTGCGCGCCGCGGTGGCCGGGCAGTTCGACGCGGACACCGCCCAGGCGGTGCGGATCCTCTACGGCGGCAGCGTCAAGCCGGCGAACATCGCCTCGATCATGGCGCAGCCCGACGTGGACGGCGCCCTGGTGGGCGGGGCCAGCACCGACGCGGGCGACTTCGCCGCCGTCGTGCGCTACCGGGACCACCCGGCCTGAGGACACGGCGGGTGCGGGCGGTGCGCCCGATCCGGCCCGCCGATGGCCTACCCTGGACCAGCCCCGACCCGGTCGGCCCGCGCTGCGGACCGGCCCGAGACGAAGGATCCGCGTGACCGTCCTCCGCATCGTGCTGCAGGTGCTGCTGGCGCTGTCCAGCCTGTTCCTGACGCTGCTGATCCTCCTGCACAAGGGCAAGGGCGGCGGCCTGTCGGACATGTTCGGCGGCGGCGTCACCACGAGCCTGTCCGGGTCGAGCATGGCCGAGCGCAACCTCAACCGCTTCACGGTCGGGGTGGGCCTGCTCTGGTTCACGTGCATCGTGCTGCTCGGTCTCGTGCAGCGCTTCACCGACGAGTTCTGAGCGACCAGGCACCAACACCCGCGGCAGCGGACGAGGGGAGAAGTTCAACGTGGCAGGTGGCAACGCCATCCGGGGCAGCAGGGTCGGCGCCGGACCGATGGGTGAGGCGGAGCGCGGCGACACCGCGCCCCGCGTCCGCATCTCGTACTGGTGCGCCAACGGGCACGAGACCCGCCCCAGCTTCGCCGAGGAGTCGGGCGTCGAGCCGCCGGAGACGTGGGACTGCCCGCGCTGCGGGTTCCCCGCCGGCACGGACCGGGCCAACCCGCCCGCGCCGCCGCGCAACGAGCCCTACAAGACGCACCTGGCCTACGTGAAGGAGCGCCGCAGCGACGCCGACGGCGAGGCGATCCTCAACGAGGCGCTGGAGGGCCTGCGCGCCCGCGGCCTCATCCGCTGAGCCCCCGCTGAGCTGAGCGCCAGCACCGCCCGCGCGGCACGACGAAGGCCCCCGACCTGTCCGGTCGGGGGCCTTC
>NZ_JBJLSG010000261.1:0-4304 GCF_050871925.1 Kineococcus gurbantunggutensis | reverse complement strand
CCCCCCCCCCCGCCCCCCCCCCCCCGGCCCGCCGCCCCGGCGCCCCGCGCGCCCCCCCCCCCCCCCCCCCCCCCCCCCCCCCCCGGCCCCCCCCCCCCCCCCCCCCCCCCCCCCCCCCCGCCGCACCGGGGGGCGGTGGAGCCGGGTGAAGAGTAGGCGAGGGCGAGGTGCACGGGGGGTGGACGGCCCGGAGTTCACCGGTCCGTTACACAAAAGGAATGGTGCGGAGCCCCCGGGGTGGGCAGAACGACCTGCCGGCACGACGGAGCCCCGGCACGCTGAGCGTGCCGGGGCTGCGGGGCCGAGCGGTGTCGCGGGCGCTGCCCGCGGCGTGCGGGTCAGGAGCGGTCGTCACCGGCGCTGATGACGGTGGTGGCCACCTCGCGCATCGTCAGGCGCTTGTCCATGGAGGTCTTCTGGATCCAGCGGAAGGCCTCGGGCTCGGTCATGCCGAACTGGGTCTGCAGCTTGGACTTGGCGCGGTCGACGAGCTTGCGGGTCTCGAAGCGGTCGGCGAGGTCGGCGACCTCGTCCTCCAGCGCCATGATCTGCTGGTGCCGGCTGACGGCGATCTCCACGGCGGGCAGCAGGTCGGCGGAGGTGAAGGGCTTGACCACGTACGCCATGGCCCCCGCGTCGCGCGCGCGCTCGACGAGCTCGGCCTGGGAGAACGCGGTCAGCAGCACCACGGGCGCGATGCGCGCCTTGACGATGCGCTCGGCCGCGGAGATGCCGTCGAGCACGGGCATCTTGATGTCCATGACGACCAGGTCGGGCTTGTGCTCCTCGGCCAGGGCGACCGCCTGCTCGCCGTCGCCCGCCTCGCCGACGACGTCGTAGCCGGCCTCCCGGAGCATCTCCACGATGTCGAGGCGGATGATCGCCTCGTCCTCCGCGACGACCACGCGGCGAGCGGTCGAGGACGGGGTCGCGGCGGTGTCGGAAGTGTTGGTCACACGCGCATCCTAGTCGCCCCGCGGCGGCGCCCCGCGGACCCGCCGCCCACCGGCTGCGCCGCGGCGCCCGGTAGGGTGCCCAGCACGTGCCCGGGACCGCCGGCCGGCCCCCCGGGCCGGCAGCGGACCGCCGCACCGGTGCGCCCCGGTAGCCCAACCGGCAGAGGCAGTCGACTCAAACTCGATCCAGTGTGGGTTCGAATCCCACCCGGGGCACCGCGCACCGCCCGCGCCGACGGCGCCCGGTGCGGGCGGGGGGACGGACCGCACCGGTCCGTCCCCCCGCCCGCGCCCGCGGTCCTCAGGCGTACGCCGAGGAGACCCCCGCGGTGGCGTCGCCGATGCGGTGCACGCGCACGGCGTTGGTGGAGCCGACGATCCCCGGGGGGGCACCGGCGACGATGACGACCAGGTCGCCCTCGGAGCAGCGGCCCATCTCGCGCAGCCGGGCGTCCACCGCCTTGACCATCTCGTCGGTGGTGTTGATGAACGGCGCGTGGTGCGCCTCGATGCCCCAGCTGAGCGCCAGGCGCCGGCGGGTGGCCTCGTCGGGGGTGAAGGCCAGCAGCGGGATCGACGAGCGCAGCCGCGACAGGCGGCGGGCGGAGTCGCCCGACTGGGTGAACGTCACCAGCAGCTTGGCGTCCAGCTGCCGGCCGATCTCCGAGGCCGCCAGCGTCACGGCGCCGCCCTTGGTGTGCGGGGTGCTGCCCAGCGGGGCGATCCGCTCGGCGCCGTGGGTCTCGGTGTTCTCGATGATGCGCGCCATGGTGCGCACCGCCTCGTAGGGGAAGGTGCCCACGCTGGTCTCGCCCGAGAGCATCAGCGCGTCCGCGCCGTCGAGCACCGCGTTGGCGCAGTCGGAGGCCTCCGCGCGCGTCGGGCGCGGCGCGCCGATCATCGACTCGAGCATCTGGGTGGCGACGATGACCGGCTTGGCCTGCCGGCGGGCCAGCTCGATGGCGCGCTTCTGGACGAGGGGGACCTCCTCCAGCGGCAGCTCCACGCCCAGGTCGCCGCGCGCGACCATGATGCCGTCGAAGGCGGCGACGACCTCGCGCAGGTTCTGCACGGCCTGCGGCTTCTCCACCTTGGCGATGACCGGGACGGTCACGCCCTCCTCGTCCATGACCGCGTGCACGTCGTCGGCGTCGGCCGCCGAGCGCACGAAGGACAGCGCGACCATGTCCACGCCCAGGCGCAGCGCGAAGCGCAGGTCCTCGACGTCCTTCTCGGACAGGGCCGGGACGCTGACGGCCACGCCGGGCAGGTTGATGCCCTTGTTGTTGCTCACCGGGCCGGGGACGGTGACGCGGGTGACCACCCGCGGGCCCTCCACGGCGGTGACCTGCAGGCCGACCTTGCCGTCGTCGATGAGGATGCTGTCGCCGACGGAGACGTCGCCGGTCAGGCCCTTGTACGTGGTGGAGCACACGTCCCTGGTGCCCACCACGTCCTCGGTGGTGATGGTGAAGACGTCGCCGACGGCGAGGTCGTGGGGGCCGTCGGCGAACCGGCCCAGGCGGATCTTCGGGCCCTGCAGGTCCGCGAGGATGCCCACGGACCGGCCGGTGGCCTCCGCCGCGGCGCGCACCCCCTCGAAGTTGGCCCGGTGGTCGTCGTGGGATCCGTGGCTCAGGTTCATCCGGGCGACGTCCATGCCGGCGTCCACCAGGGCCCGCAACCGCTCGGGGCCGGCCACCGCGGGCCCGAGGGTGCAGACGATCTTCGCTCTGCGCATGACCCGACCCTATGCCGCCACCCGCGCCGCGTGCGCCGCGGGGCGCGGCAGCACCCCGCCGGGTGTGTCCGGCCCCGCCCCGGCCACCCCCGCGCCACCCCCGCGCCACCCGCCCGTCGCGCGCCCGCACGCCGGGTGCGCGGGCGGCGGACCCCGGCGTGCGGGCCGCGGCGCGTGCGTCATGCTGGCCCCCATGACGACGGGAGCGCAGCGGGACGACGTGGTCCTGGGGACCGCGGTGGACCTGGAGATCGACGAGCTGATCGAGGAGGGCGTGGCCGACCTCGAGCACGAGTACGCGGTGTACGTGCGCCTGCACGCGGACGCGGACTGGCCGGGGGACGCGCTGAAGGAGCTCGTGGCGGCCCTGCGCACTGCGCACCCGCGCATCGAGTCGGTCGACGCCCCCGAGCACGACGTGGTCATCAGCGTCGACGGCGACGGCCTGGACGCCGAGAGCGCCGCGCAGCGGGCGCTGGTCAAGGTCGAGGAGGCCGCCGCCGCGCGGGGCCTGGCCGGGCACGCCGCCGACGTGACGGTCATCAGCGACTCGGCCGTGTGGTCCTACGACCGGGAGACCGTCGCGAGCTGGTGAGCCGCCCGGTGCCCGGCGCGCGCCGACGCGCCCCGCCGGGCACCGGGGCACCGGCTGCGGCACGATCGGGACGGGTCGAAGCGGGGCCGTCGGGCGCGCGGGCGCGCGCGGGACTGAGGAGCAGCGGTGCCAGCGGTGGACCACCCCGGCGTCGAGACGGTCGTGCCCGGTTCGTGGGCGGAGCTGCAGGACCTGCTGTTCTCCGAGCCGTGGCCGCAGCGCGCCGGGCGCTACCACTCCAACGTGGTGCACCGCGGCCTGCCGTGCGCCGGGTACGGGCTGCGCACCTCCGTGCAGCGCCTGGGGCGCCTGGAGCGCGAGACGGACCTGCTGCGCAACTTCCGCAAGTACTCGCGCGTGCCGTTCCGGCACCAGGAGAACGACTGGGAGTGGCTGACGCTGGCGCAGCACCACGGCCTGCCCACGCGGATCCTGGACTGGACGTACTCCCCGCTGGTGGCGCTGCACTTCGCCACCGCCGAGGTGGAGCGCCACGACGAGGACGGCGCGGTGTGGAGCGCGGACTTCGTGGCGGTGCACCGGCGGCTGCCGCCGGGGGTGCGCGAGGCGCTGGAGCGCTCGGGCGGCACCGCGTTCACGGTGGAGCTGCTGGGCGAGGTGGCGCCCACCCTGGCGCGCTTCGACGCGCTCGACGAGGAGCCGTTCATGGTGTTCTTCGAGCCGCCGTCGCTGGACGAGCGCATCGTCAACCAGTACGCGAGCTTCTCGGTGGTCTCCTCCCCCGCGCAGCGGCCCGACGAGTGGCTGGCGCGCGCCGAGCCGCCCCTGGTGCGCAAGTTGGTGGTGCCCGCGGCGCTGAAGCGGCAGGTGCGCGAGCGGCTGGACCAGGCCAACGTCACCGAGCGCGTGCTCTTCCCCGGCCTGGACGGGCTCAGCCGCTGGCTGACGCGGTACTACTCCAGCCCGCCGCGGCGCTGACCGGCCGCCACCCCCGCACGCGCAGCGGCCCCGCCGCGCGGGGGCGCGGCGGGGGTGGGCCGGGGCAGCTGCG
>NZ_JBJLSG010000260.1:0-4306 GCF_050871925.1 Kineococcus gurbantunggutensis | reverse complement strand
CCCCCCCGGCCCCCGGCCCGCCCCCCGCCCCCGCCCCCCCCCCCCGCCCCCCCCCCCCCCCCCCCCCCCCCCCCCCCCCCCCCCCCCCCCCCCCCCCCCCCCCCCCCCCGGCGCGCGCCCGAGCTGGCCGCGTTCCGCACCTTCCAGGTCCCCGTCGCCGACGTCGCCGAGCTGACCGCCCTGGACCTCGGCCCGCTCGTGGCCGCCGACCGGATGCCGGCCCTCGTGCCGGCCGCCGCGGCCGCCGGCGACGGCGTGCCGCTGTGGCGGCCGGTCGCCGCCCCGGCGGACCTGCTGCTCTAGCCGCCCGCCGCCCGGCCCGCCCCCGCGGGCGGCACCCGTGACGTCTGTCACGCCCCTCGCGTGCACGGGCGCGCCGAAGTCGTGACGGCGCGCACGGGGCGGGCCCCGCCCCCGGCGCCACGCTGGTGCCATGACGACGCACACCCCCGCGGAACCGCTGCGGCACAGCGCTCCCGGCGCCGCCCCCACCACCGCCCCCACCACCGCACCCGCCGCCGCGCCCGCCGCCGTGGAGGTGCGCGACCTGCGCCGCACCTACGCCTCGGGCGCCGAGGCCGTGCGCGGCGTCAGCTTCACCGTCCGCCCCGGGGAGGTCTTCGGCCTGCTGGGCACCAACGGCGCCGGCAAGACCTCCACCACCGAGGTCGTCGCGGGCCTGGCCGCCCCCACCTCGGGCACCGTGCGCGTGCTCGGCCACGACCCCGTCCGCGAGCGCCGGCGCGTGCGCCCGCGCACCGGCGTGGTGCTGCAGTCCGGCGGCCTGCCCGGGGACCTCAGCGTCGCCGAGGCCGCCGCGGCCTGGGCCGCGACCCTGACCGCCGCCCGCCCCGTCGCCGACGTCCTGGACGCGCTGGACCTGACCCGCAAGGCCTCCACCCCCGTCAAGAGCCTCTCCGGCGGCGAGCGGCGCCGGCTGGACCTGGCCGTGGCGCTGCTGGGCGACCCGGAGCTGCTGCTGCTGGACGAGCCGACCACCGGCCTGGACGCGGAGAGCCGCCGCGCGGTGTGGGACCTGGTGGGCGAGCTGGCCGCCACCGGCACCGCGGTGCTGCTGACCACGCACCACCTGGAGGAGGCCGAGCGCCTCGCCGACCGGCTGGCCGTCCTGCACCGCGGCCTCGTCGTGGCCGAGGGCACCGTCGCCGACGTCGTGGCCACCCACCGCGCCGAGGTGCGCTGGCACCGCGACGCCGGCCGGCCCGGCGACGGGGTCCTGGGCCCCGGGGACACCCTCGCCCTCGACGGCCGCCACGTCGTGGTGCGCACCGCCTCCCTGCAGCGCACCCTCGCCCGCGTGCTGGCCTGGGCCGAGGCGCAGCACCTGGAGCTGGCCGAGCTGCGGGCCACGCCCGCCTCCCTGGAGACCGCCTTCCTCGCCCTGGCCCGCGGCGCCGACGAGACCCGCTGACCGCCCCCGCCGACCACCCCGCCCACCACCCCGCCGACCACCCGTCCCCCGGAGGAGACCCGATGAGCACCACGACCGCCGCCGCGCCCCGCGCCGCGGCCCTGCCCGCCGCCGTCCCCGCGCGCGGCCCGCTGCCCGCCCCGCTGCGCCGCACCGCCGCCCTGGCCGGCGCCGAGGCCCGGCTGCTGCGCCGCAACCGCACCGCCGTCTTCACCGCCCTGGTCACGCCGCTGGCCTTCGTCGCGCTGCTGGCCTCCACCGCCGGGGACCGCCTGGCCACCCCCGCCGGCACCGCCGGCGCGGTGAACCTGGTCGTCGCGGCGCTGCTGCTGGCGGTCGTCTTCTACAACGTCCTGTCCGCCGCCGTGGCCCGCCGCGAGGAGGGCGTGCTGCAGCGGCTGCGCACCGGCGAGGCCGCCGACGCGGAGGTCCTGGTCGCCACGGCGGTGCCCTCGACGGGCCTGACGCTGGCCATCACCGCCGTCTTCGGCGCCGCCGGCGCGCTCGTGCTGGACATGCCGCTGCCGGGGCGCCCGCTGCTGCCCGTGCTCGGCCTCGTGCTCGGCTGCGCCGTGATGGCCGTGCTGGCGCTGGTGACCGCCGCGTTCACCCGCACCCTGGAGTCCGCGCAGGTCACCAGCCTGCCGGTGATCGCCGTGTGCGGGCTCGGCGGCGGGCTGTTCCTGCCCGCCGGCGCCCTGCCGGACGCGCTGGCCCGCCTGGCGGGGTTCACGCCGCTGGCGCCCGTGGTGGAGCTGCTGCGCGCCGGCTGGACCGGCGACCCCTCGGCCGCGGACCTGGCGACCTGGACGGCGACGCTGCTGGCGTGGGTCGTGCTCGGCGCGCTGGTGGTGCGCGCGCGCTTCCGCTGGTCCCCGCGCTCCTGAGCGCCGCGCACCGCGGACGGCCTGGCAGGGTGGGGCGCGTGGAGCGCGCGACCGGGCGGGGGACGGGCACCAGGTGGCAGCGCTGGTGGGCCGGCAAGGACGACGTCGAGCGCGTCACCCTCTACACCCGCCAGTCCTTCGCCCTGCTGCTGACGATCGGCCCGTCCCTGACGTTCGGCCAGCTCGGGCGCGGCGGGGCGCTGGAGCAGCGCCCCGCCGCCGCCCTCGCCGTGCTGGCGGCGGTGGTCGTCCACGCGGTGGCCGTCGGCCTGGTCCTGGACCGGCAGATCGCCGGGCGGCCGGTGCCGCGGGCGTGGTGGGCCGCGCTGGCCGCCGTCTCGGCGGCGGCGTTCGCCGCGACGCCCCTGCTGACCGCGGTGCAGGGCGGGGCGATCGCCCGCGTCGTGGTCGTCGGGGCGCTGTTCGGCCCGGCGGCGTTCCTGGGCACCCGGCGCAGCCTGCTGCTGGCGGTGCTCGCCGGCGCCGGTCTGGCGGTCCTGCACCGCGCCGGCTTCGACTGGCCGCACCCGGGCCTGGCGGCCGGGGCGTTCCTGGTGGGCGCCTTCGCGTTCGCGGCCGTGACGGTGCAGCTGTCGATGTGGATCGTGGACGTGGTGCGCCGCCTGGCCGGCGCCGAGCGCGACCGCGCGCGCCTGGCGGTGGCCGAGGAGCGGCTGCGCTTCGCCCGCGACCTGCACGACGTGGTGGGCCGGGACCTGTCGGCCATCGCCGTCACCAGCGACCTGGTGGCCGAGCTGGCCCGGCGCGGGCGGCCCGAGGCCATCGAGCGGGCCGAGGAGGTGCGCCGCATCGCGCAGGACTCGCTGCGCGAGGTGCGCGAGGTGGTGCGCGGCTACCGCGGGGTGGACCTGGACGCGGAGCTGGAGGGCGCGGCGGCGCTGCTGCGCTCGGCCGGGATCGAGCCCGCCGTGGTCGCCGACGCGGCGGGCGCCGGCGAGGAGGCCCGCACCGCGGCGGCGTGGGTGGTGCGCGAGGGGGTGACCAACGTGGTGCGGCACTCGGCGGCCTCGCGGTGCCGCATCGAGGTGAGCGGCGGGGCGGGAGGAGCGGTGCGGGTGCTGATCGAGAACGACGGGGCGGTGGAGGGCGCGCCGGGGCGCGGTTCGGGCCTGGCGGGCCTGGCCGAGCGGCTGCGGCCGCTGGGCGGGCGGCTGGGCGCCGAGCGCCGCGACGGCACGTTCACCCTGCGCGCCGAGCTGCCCGCGGGGGCGCCGGCGGGCGCGAGGGGTGCGGCGGGCGCGGCGGGGGCGGTGCGGTGAGCGGGCCGATCCGGGTGCTGCTGGCCGACGACGAGAACCTCGTGCGCTCGGCGGTGGCGCAGCTGCTGCAGCTGCAGGACGACATCGACGTCGTCGCGCAGGCCGCCTCCGGGCCGGAGGCGATCGCGGTGGCCCGCAAGGAGCGGCCGCGGGTGGCGGTGCTGGACCTGCAGATGCCCGGCGCCGACGGGCTGGCGGTGGCCGAGGCGCTGCACGCGGACGTGCCCGGCTGCACCACGATGATCCTCACCAGCCACGGCCGGCCCGGCTACCTCAAGCGGGCCCTGGAGCTGGGGGTGCGCGGGTTCCTGCCCAAGACCGCCTCCGGCGCGGTGCTGGCCCAGGCGATCCGCACCGTCGCCGCCGGCGGGCGCTACGTCGACCCCGAGCTGGCGGCCGACGCCATCGCGGCGGGGCAGAGCCCGCTGACGCCGCGGGAGGCCGACGTGCTGGAGCTGGCCGCGGACGGCGCCGGCATCGAGGAGATCGCCGTGCGCGTCTCCCTCTCGCCGGGCACCGTCCGCAACCACCTGTCCAGCTGCGTGGGCAAGCTGGGGGTCTCCAACCGTCACGAGGCCGTCGTGGTGGCCCGCCGCGCCGGCTGGATCTGACCCCGGTCCACATCTGACCCCGGTCCACGCGGGGGGGGGGGGGGGGGGGGGGGCGGCGGGCCCGCCCCCCCCCCCCGCCCGCCCGCCGCGAGCCGG
>NZ_JBJLSG010000259.1:0-4406 GCF_050871925.1 Kineococcus gurbantunggutensis | reverse complement strand
GCGGCGCGGGCGCCCCGCGCGCGGGGGGGGGCGCCCGGGACCCCCGGCCCGCACCCCCGCCCCCCCCCGGGCGGGCCCCCCGGGGGGGGCCCTCTTCGGAAGGGTGGAGCTGAGGGGACTCGAACCCCTGACCCCCTCGTTGCGAACGAGGTGCGCTACCAGCTGCGCCACAGCCCCTTGCTCGCCACCGGGTCGCCCCGGGAGCGAGAAGAAGACTACCAGCATTCCGGTGCCGGCCCGGACAGCGGGGTCCGCGACCCCCGGTGCCCGGCCCGTCCGGCGCGGTGCTCAGCCGTTGACGACGCGGGCGCGCTCGCGCACGTCGATCACGCGGCGCCCGCGCACCGACGGCGCCGGGACGGCCTCCACCTCGACGTCCACGTCGACGCGGGCGGCCGGCGCCGCGGTGGTGGCCGGGCGCACCACGCGGGCGCGCGGCTTGAGCAGGTACGTCGGCAGCGGCACCTCGGTGGGCTCCCAGGTGCCCGCGGCGGCGGGGGCGGCCGGCTCCGGGCGCGGGGCGGGCACCGCGGCGGCGGCCAGCTCCTCGGCCAGCTCGCGCTCCAGCTGCGCGGTCAGCTCGTCCAGCACGCTGCCCGGCTCCTCGACCACGGCGGCGCGCGCGGGGGCGACCACGGCGGTGGGCAGCACGACCCGCGCGGGCGCCTGCGCCGCGTGCCGGCGCAGCGCCGCCACCACCAGGGCCAGCGCCGCGGTCGGCAGCAGCGCCGCCCACGCCGGCACCACGGCCGCCAGCGCCAGCACCCACGCCAGCACCGTCGCGCCCAGGACGGTGCCGAGCAGCTGCCGGCGGCGGCGCAGCACGCGGCCGTCGACGCCCTGGCGCACCAGCACCCGCGGCTCGCGCGCGCCCGCCGGGACCGGCGCCGCGACCTCGTCCGCCGGGGCCTGCGCCGGGCCGCGCGCGGCGGCGGGCAGCTGCGGGCGCGCCGCCGCGGCGAGCACCGGGCGGCTGGAGGCCGGCGGCACCGCGGCCGTGCCCGGGGCCGGCGCCGAGCCCTGGCGCACCACCACGCGCAGCGCGGCGGAGTCGCGGTCGCCGACGCGCGAGTCGGCCGCGTGCCGGCGCCGGCGGATCGCCGCCGGCACCAGGTAGGCGGCCCACAGGAGGACGATGACGAGGAAGATCAGGCTGCTCGCGGGCACGAGCGCAACGCTATGGCTTGACAACCACGCCCCCGCGCACGTGCGGGGCGTGTCGCCCCGTGCGTCGCCGCACAACGCCGCGCGCGAGCGCGCGGGCCCCGGGCGGTCTCCCCCGGGCGCGGGGTCAGGGCTGCTGCGGGCGTCGGGAGGCCCGGTACCGGGCGAGCATCCCCTCGGGCACCTCCTCGGCCGTCACCGCGAACGTGCGGTGGTCGCGCCAGGCGCCGTCGATGTGCAGGTACCGCTCGCGCAGCCCCTCGTCGCGCAGACCCAGCTTGGCCGCCACCCGCAGCGAGGCGGCGTTCTCCGGGCGGATGTTCACCTCCAGGCGGTGCAGCCGCAGCACCCGGAAGCAGTGGTCGGCCACCAGGGCCAGCGCCAGCGGCACCGTGCCGCGCCCGGCGACCCGCTGGTCGATCCAGTAGCCCACGTGCGCCGAGCGCAGCGAGCCCCACGCCACGCCCGAGACGGTGATCTGCCCCACGAGGCGGCCGTCCAGCTCGATGACGAACGGCAGCATCCGCCCCGCGCGCGCCTCCCGCGAGAAGCCGCGCACCATCTGCGCGAACGTGGGCGGCGGGCCGGAGGCGTCCGGGCTGGTGGCCTCCCACGGGCGCAGCCACGCGGCGTTGGCCGCGCGCACCGCCCGCCACGCCGCGGCGTCCCGGCGGCGCAGCGGGCGCAGGCGCACCGGCCCCTCGCTCAGCTCCACCGGCCAGCTGGGCACCGTCACGGACGGCTCGCGGGGCGCTTCACGCGCCGCCCCCGGAGCGGCGGTGGTCCACGCCGTGCAGCTGGTCGACGGCGTGCGCGAGGAAGCCCACCAGGACCTCCACGCCGTCGCGCGCCGCGCCCGGCGAGCCCGGCAGGTTCACCACGAACGTGCGCCCGGCCACGCCCGCCAGCCCGCGCGAGAGCACCGCCGTGGGCACCCCCTTCGCGGCGCCGGCCGCGCGCACCGCCTCCGGCACGCCGGGGACCTCGTAGTCCAGCACCCGCCGGGTGCGCTCCGGGGTCAGGTCCAGCGGGCTCAGGCCGGTGCCGCCGTTGGTGACCACGACGTCGTAGCCGGCGGCCACCGCGTCGCGCAGGGCCTGCTCCACCGGGTCCCCGTCGGGCACGACGACGGGGCCGTCCACCGAGAAGCCCGCACCGCGCAGGCCCTCGGCGACCACCGGGCCGGAGGCGTCGGCGTACACGCCGGCCGAGGCGCGGTTGGAGACGGTGAGCACCAGCGCGCTGCGCCCGGGGCCGCGGCGGGCCTGCTGCGCCTGCTCAGTCATCGACGCTCCAGTCCCCCGAGCGGCCGCCGCTCTTGGCGGTCACCCGCACCCCCGTCACCACCGTGCGCTTGTCCACGGCCTTGACCATGTCCACGAACGTCAGCGCCGCGACCACCACGCACGTCAGCGCCTCCATCTCGATGCCGGTGCGGTCCGCGGTGCGCACCGCCGAGCGGATCCGCACGCCCGGCTCGGGCGCGTCGGCCTCCACGTCGATGTCCACCTCGACCGCGTGCACCGCCACCGGGTGCGCCAGCGGCACCAGGTCCGGGGTGCGCTTGGCCGCCTGCAGCCCCGCGATGCGCGCCACCGCCAGCGCGTCGCCCTTGGGCAGCCCGCCGGCGGCGAGCAGCTCCAGCACGCGCGGGGAGCACAGCACCCGGCCCTCCGCGCGCGCCTCGCGCACGGTGACGGGCTTGGCGGACACGTCGACCACGCGGGCGTGGCCGCGCTCGTCCAGGTGCGTCAGCCGCCGGCCGTCCCCGGCCGCGCCGCCCGCGCCGTCCCCGGTCGTCCCGTCCCCGCTCACGCCTGCTCCACCGGCAGCGGTCCCAGCAGCACGCACTCCACCTCGTCGCCCACCTCCACCACGGACGTGCCCACGGGTACCACGGCCAGGCACGTCGTGCGCGCCAGGGCGGTCACCAGGTGCGAGCCGTGCCCGGACACCGGCGCCACGTGCAGGCGCCCGTCGCCGCCGCGCGTCCACGCGCAGCGCACGTACTGCTCCTTCGCCGGCGGCGACGTCCAGCGCTGCGCGGCCACGCAGCGCACCCGCGGCCGCTCCGGGTCCGGACCCTCCGCGCCGAGCATGCGCCGCAGCGCCGGGCGCACGAACACCTCGAAGGAGACGAAGGAGCTGACCGGGTTGCCCGGCAGCGTGAACACCGGCACCCGCTGCTCGCCCAGCGTGCCCGCGCCCTGCGGCATGCCCGGCTGCACCGCGACCCGCTCGAAGCGCACCCGGTGCCCGGCCCGCTCGGCCGCCCGGCCCGAGAGCACCTCCTTGACGGTGTCGTAGGCGCCCTCGCTGACGCCGCCGGAGGTCACCACCACGTCGGCGCGCACGAGCTGGTCGTCCAGCACCGACGCCAGCGCCGCGGCGTCGTCGTCGACCACGCCCACCCGGTACGCCAGCGCGCCGACGTCCTCGGCCGCCGCGGTCAGCAGGTAGCCGTTGGCGTCGTGCAGCTGACCGCGCGCGAGCACCGCGCCCGGCTCGACGACCTCGGTGCCGGTGGAGACCACCACCACCCGCGGGCGCGGGCGCACCCGCACGCGGGCGCGCCCCACCGCCGCCAGGACGCCCACGTGCCGCGGCTGCAGGCGGGTGCCGGCCTCCACGACGACCACGCCGGCGGCGACGTCCTCGCCGGCGCGGCGCACGTGCTGGCCCGGCGCGGGGGCGCGCGCGATGCTCACGTGCGCGACCCCGCGGTCGGTCCACTCCACCGGCACCACGGCCTCGGCGCCGGCCGGCACCGGCGCGCCGGTCATGATGCGCGCCGTCGTGCCGCCGGGCAGCCGCAGCGGGTCGCCGCTGCCGGCGGGGATGTCCGCGACCACCGGCAGCCCCACCGGCGAGGACTCCGAGGCGCCCTCCACGTCGCGCACCCGCACCGCGTAGCCGTCCATGCCGGAGTTGTCGAAGGCCGGCAGCGGCCGCGGGCTGACGACGTCCTCGGCCAGGACGCAGCCCAGCGCGTCGCGCAGGGCCACGTCCAGCGGCGGCAGCGGCCGCACCAGGTCCAGGCACGCCCTGCGGTGCGCCTCGACGCTGGTGAACGGCCCGCTGCCGTGCGAGTCGCGGATCGGGGGGGTCACGAGGGGGCGCCGGCCCCCGAGGCCACGTACTCGCCCAGCCACGCGCGCAGCTCCGGGCCGATGTCCTCGCGCTCGCTGGCCAGGCGCACGACCGCCTTGATGTAGTCCAGCTTGTCGCCGGTGTCGTAGCGC
>NZ_JBJLSG010000258.1:0-4449 GCF_050871925.1 Kineococcus gurbantunggutensis | reverse complement strand
GGGGATCCAGCGGATCCCCGGGCCCTCCCCCGTGCGGTGCGCGCCCGCGGCGCGCCGCCGGCTCAGGTCCAGCGGCCCCGGCTGGTCCGCTTCCACAGGCCGGTCTGGCGACCGGAGAGCTGGCGGAAGCCACCGCGCAGGGCGGCGACGTTGGTCAGGGCGAACTGGTACGGGATGGCCAGGGCCTTGCTGTTGGTGGTCGCCCCGCCGGCGGCGGCGGCCCAGCACGCGACCTGGGCCCACCACAGGGCCCGCATCCCGGGGTGCCGGGCGGCGGCGCGCCCGGAGGCGCCGAGCAGGACGGGCAGCAGGACCGGCACGACGCCGGTGCGCAGGCAGCGGTGCGAGACGAAGGCCAGCGCGACCCACCCGCGGCGCGGGTCGGCCAGGCTCAGCTTGGCGAGGCTGCCGTGCCAGATGCCGGCCGAGATGCGCGCGCGGCGCTCGAAGTCGTCCCGCTTGGTGAGGGAGACGGCCTCGACGGCGCAGGCGTCGGGCGCGTGGGCGACCCGGTACCCGCGGTCCAGGGCGGCCAGCGGGATCCAGTAGTCGTCGGCGTACACGCCCGGCGGGATGGGCTCGTAGGCCTCGCGGCGCACGGCGAAGATGCCGCCGTCGGCGCCCACGACGACCCCGAAGACGCTCTCGGCGGCCTTCAGGCCGCTCTCCAGGCGCCAGTACGCGGACTCCCCGTCGCCGTGGGCGCCGGAGCCGACGGGCTTCTTGGTCCCGGAGACCACCGCGGTGCGCGGGTCCTCGAACGGGGCCACGACCGCGCGCAGGGAGCCGGGCAGCAGGGAGCCGTTGGCGTCGGTGAACACCACGACCTCACCTGTGGCCTCGCGCACGCCGCGGTTCAGGGCCGAGCTCTTGCCGCCGCGCGTCTCCTGCTGCACGAGCCGCACGCACGGGAACTCCTGCGCCGCCGCGCGCACGACGTCGGCGGTGCCGTCCTCGGAGCCGTCGTCGACCACGAGCACGTCGAGCAGTTCCGCGGGGTAGTCCTGCGCGAGGGTGTCGGCGATCTTCTGGCCGATGAACCGCCGCTCGTTGAACGCGGGGACCACCACGGTCACCGTGGGCAGCGGCGCGATGGACAGCGGAGGCGGCCCGCCGGCCCTGCGGCGGGCGGCGAACCGCATTGCCAGGGGGTACCCGACGTGCGTGTAGGCGACGGCGGCCAGCGAACCGACGGCCACGGCCGAGCTGATGCGGCGGTGCGGCGGGGTGGTCCCCACGGTGCTCCTTGTCGTGCGCTTGGTCACTGCGTCCCCCTTGCCGGCTCTCGCCGAGGATCGGGTGGTGCTCACGGGTGGTGCTCGCGGGTCGGACCGCTCACCGGCGGGTTCACCGGCGCAGGCTCACCGCCGGCAGGTCGTCGCGGGAGACGCCGGGGGCCGGCACCAGCGAGCGCGGGCGGCAGCAGGCCGCGGAGCAGAACGTGTACATGACGACCAGGCGGTCCACCGTCTGGGCGTGACCGCCGCGGTGCAGGCCGAGGGTGTCGGCCCAGGCGACCTGCCCGGCGCGCCCGACGGCGGTCGTCATGCTCGAGGCGCCGAAGCGCCGGTCGATCGCCTCGTCCTCGATGCGGAAACCCACGCCGTCCCAGGTCTCCGGCAGCTTGATCCTGCGGCCCTGGGGCGTGTTGGTGCCCTTGACGTACGTCAGCGGGCCGGCGCCCTGCGGGACGTCGTCGACGTAGAGGAACGCCTTGACGATGTCGGCGTCCTCGAGCAGGTCGCGGTGCCACTTCTGCGAGCGCGAGGGCGGGGCGCCGGTGGCGAGGTTCTGCCACACGTTGACGTCGTGCAGGCGCACCTTGCAGCGGAAGTACTCCTCGGCGATGCCCATGACCTGCTCGTGCATGGCGAACTGCACGAGCGGGTCCGCCGGGTCGATCGCGGGGCGCTGCCCGAGCAGCTCGACGAGGTACGGCTTGGGCCGGTGCCCGGCCGCGCCGCGCTCCAGCTCCTCGCGGCGCTGCGCGATGTCGGCGGCCTGCTCGGCCTGCAGCAGGCGCACCCGGCTCTCGATGCGGTCGAACAGGTCCGCGTCGGCGCCGAGGAGCTCGCGGCTGTCGGCCATCGTGACGCCGTCGCGCACGAGGTCGTCCACCACGCGGCGGGAGGGGGCGTGCAGGTCGGGGCGGTCCTGCCGGAAGCGCAGGGAGGGCACGAGGTTGAACCCGTAGCGGGAGACGATCGGGTTCTCGCAGCGCGTCTTGCGCACGGCCCGTCCCGCGGCGCGACGCAGTTTACGCATCGTGCTAATGTCGTTACTCAGCGAGTTCTTCGTCGGGGCTTCAGCGACCATGCCGCGTCTCCATCCATGTCCACGGGGTGAGGGTCGGTCCGAGCGTGCCCGCAGGTGCGGGGCCGGGGCGCACCGAGCGCGCGCACGGGGTCGTGCGCGCAGGGCCCGGAGGGTGGTGCGCGGGCGGGGGCGTGGTCAGTACGCGCCCCGTCCGCCCAGGACCGCCTGCACGGTCTTGACCAGGATCATCGCGTCGAACGCCGGCGACCAGTTCTCCACGTACTGCAGGTCCAGCCGCGTGGACTCGTCCAGGTCCAGGTCGCTGCGACCGCTGACCTGCCACAACCCCGTCAGACCCGGCTTGACCAGCAACCGCCGGCGCAGGTCGTCACCGTACTCGGCGACCTCCCGCGGCAGCGGCGGGCGCGGACCCACCAGCGACATCGACCCGCTCAGCACGTTGAACAGCTGCGGCAGCTCGTCCAGCGAGTACCGCCGCAGGAACCCGCCCACCCGCGTGATCCGCGGGTCGCGCTTCATCTTGAACAGCAGCCCGTTGCCCTCGGACTGCTCGCGCAGGTCGATCAGCAGCTTCTCCGCGTCGGTGACCATCGAGCGGAACTTCACCATCGTGAACTCCCGCCCGTCGCGGCCCACCCGCGTCTGCAGGAAGAACGCCGGGCCCTTGGAGTCCAGCCGGATCAGGGCCGCGATCACCAGGAACAGCGGGCTGAGCGCGAGCAGCGCCGCCGCCGCCGACCCGCGGTCCAGCAGGGCCTTGCCCAGGTGGCGCAGGCCGCGGAGCTCCGGGCGCTCCACGTGCAGCAGCGGCAGGCCCGAGACCGGCCGGATCACCACGCGCGGGCCCACCACGTCCGTCAGCGCCGGGGCGACCACGAGGTCCGCGCGGGTGTCCTCCAGCTGCCAGCCCAGCCGGCGCAGCACCGGCCCGTCCAGCTCGGGGCACGTCAGCGTCGCCACCACGTCCACGTCCTCGCGGCGCGCCACCACGGCGATGTCCTCCAGCGAGCCCACCACCGGCACCCCCAGCGCCTCCAGCTCCGCGCTGGCCAGCCCGTCCGGGGTGCAGGCCGCGTCGATGCGCAGGCCGTGGTCGGTGTTGCGGCGCACCTGGCGCACCAGCGAGGCCACCGAGGCCGGGTGCCCGGCCACCAGCGTGGACTGCACGCACTCCCCCGCCGCCCGGCGGCGGTGCAGGTAGTGCCGCGCGCCCAGGCGAGCGGCCACCGTCAGCAGCCCGGCCACCGGCAGCGCCACCACCACGAAGCCGCGCGCCACGTCCAGCGCGAACGCCCAGGACAGCGTGCCCACCAGGGCCACCACGGTGGTGCCGGCCATGAGCACCCGCTGGAACTCCTCCGAGCCCACCCCGAGGAAGCGCGGCTCGTAGGCGCGCATCAGCCCGTTGGCCGCGACCCAGATCGGCGGCAGCAGCACCATCAACCACGCCACCGACAGCCCGCTGGTGCTGCCCAGGTGCGGGGCGGCGTCGCCGAAGCGCACCACCCAGCCCATCAGGGCCCCGACCAGGGCCGCCAGCGCGTCGGTGGCGACCAGGGTGCGCACGTACTCGCGCTGCCACACCGCGCGGCGCGAGGAGCGGTGCGAACCGCCGACGGTCACCCGTCGGCGCGGGCCGGGGAGGAAGGGTCGCTCCGAGGTCGAGGCGGGCACGGGCCGGTCGATGACGCGCCGCTGCTGGTTCGGCAACGTCCCGAGGTCCTCCGTGGCCATGCGTCTCCCCCCGTCGAGGTGCTCTTCCGGTCCGGACTCCCACGACGGTGTGGTGCCGAGTCACTCGGTCGCGATCTAAGCCTTGCTACGTGTGGGTGACCTGGCGCGACGAACTGTAGCGGCTTCTCACCCGTTCTCCGCAAGCCTCTTACGCAGAGCAATGAAGCCTGGCTGGAATGCGCAGAGTGACGCTTCCGCGCACCGCTGAGCGGGGCTCCCGCCCGGCCGGCCGGCCGTCTCGCGGCACCGAGCGGAAGCCCTGCGGGGCACGTCCTCCACCGCCCGCCGCCGGTGGCGGGCCGAGGGCACGGGCGGCGGCCGCGTGCCGGGGAGGGGGTGCGCCGCCGGGCGGTCCGTGGTGCGCCGGGACGGCCCGGACCGGTGGGAGGCGGCCGGTTCCACCGGCGGAAACGCGAAGAGGCCCCCGCCGGTGGAACC
>NZ_JBJLSG010000257.1:0-4492 GCF_050871925.1 Kineococcus gurbantunggutensis | reverse complement strand
CCACGGCGACGTCGGCGGGGGGGGGGGCCCCCGGGCCCCCCCCCCGCCGCCCCCCCCCCCCCCCCCCCCCCCCCCCCCCCCCCCCCGCCCCCCCCCCCCCCCCCCCCCCCCCCCCCCCCCCCCCCCGCCCCCCCCCCCCCCCCCCCCCCCCCCCCCGCCGCGCTCCTCAGCGGCCTGGAGGGCGCCGCGCTGGACCGGGCCCTGTCCAGCGCGTGGTGGGGCCTGCTGCTGTCGAACCTCGTGCTGGCGGCCGGGGTGCCGCTGGCGTGGCTGGCGCTGGTGGCCGGGTACGGGCGCGGGCCGGGCGCCCTGGCCTCCACGGCGGGCCGGTGGCGGTGGGGGTGGGCGCTGCGGGCGCTGCCGCCGGTGCTGGCCGTCGCCGTCCTGGGCGCGCTGGCGATGGCCGCGGCCGAGGCGCTGGCCGGCCGCGCGCCGTTCGGGGAGGGCAGCGCCCCCGCCGCCCGGCAGGCGGTGGCGCTGCTGGCGGTGGTGGTGCTGACCACGCCGCTGCAGGCCGCCGGGGAGGAGTTCCTCTTCCGCGGCTGGCTGGCCCAGGCGCTGGGCTCGTGGTGCGCGCGGCCGCTGGTGGGCGCGGTGCTGGCCGCGGTGGTCTCGGCGGCGCTGTTCAGCGCCGCGCACGGCGCGCAGGACCCGTGGCTGTTCGCCGACCGGTTCGCCTTCGGCCTGGTGGCCTCCTGGCTGGTGCACCGCACCGGCGGCCTGGAGGCGGCGGTGGTCCTGCACGCGGTGGGCAACGTCGTCCTGATGGTGCCGGCGGTGCTCACCGGCGCCCTGGCGCGGTCGCTGGAGGCGGGCAGCGCGCCGCCGCTGCTCGTCGTGCTCGACGTGGCGGCCCTGCTCGCGGTGGCCGTCCTGGTGGACCGGAAGGCCCGCGCGGGCGGGACCCGCGCCGCTACCGTGGCGCGGTGAAGGTCGTCGTGGCGGGGGGCTCGGGCGGGTTCCCGCGCCTGGAGCCGGCGCTGCGCGACCTGCTGACGTGAGCGCCCGGCCCGGGACCCGCGCGGTCGCCGCCGCCCGCGCGCACCTGCTGCTGCAGGGGCTGGCGGTGCCGGCGTGGTGGGCGGCGCTGGCGCGCTGGGAGGGGTTCCGCGCCCCCTTCGAGCTGGGCGCGCGGAGCGTGCTGGACGGCTTCCTCGTGCCCGACGTGGTGCTGGCCGCCGCCTCGCTGGGCGCCGCGGTGCTGGCCGGGGCCCGGCCGCGCGCCGGCGCCGCGCTGGCCGCGCTCACGTGCGGCGCGGTGCTCTACAGCACCGCGCTGACGTGCGCGTACGCCGCCGCCGCCGGGACCGGCGGGGTCGGGGCGGTGGCGATGGCGCTGGCCGCGGCGGGCAGCGCGGCCGCGCTGCTGGTGCTGCAGCGGTCGGCGCGGTGAGGCTCTACCGGGTCGCCCGCCCCGCCCCGCACCGGCGCCACCTGGCCAGGACCCTGGGGTGGATGGTGCTGGTGTGGTTCCTGGCGCTGGTCGCGCTGCCCGCGGTGCTGCGCGGGGTGGAGGTGCTCCTGGGCGTGCCGCGGGTGCTGCTGCCGGGCGGGCCGGCGGCGGGGGCGGTGCTGCTGGTGGCGGCCAGCGCCTTCGGGGTGCGGTGCGCGTTCGCGATGGCCCGCGGGGAGGGGACCCCGGTGCCGTTCGAGGCCGCGGCCCGGCTGGTGGTCACCGGCCCGTACCGGCTGGTGCGCAACCCCATGGCGCTCAGCGGCACCACCCAGGCCCTGGGGGTGGCGCTGCTGGTGGGCTCGCCGCTGTACTGCGCGGTCCCGTTCGCCGGAGGGCTGCTGTGGCACGTCGCCGTCAGGCCCTCCGAGGAGCGGTTCCTGGAGTCGCTGTTCGGGGAGGAGTACCGCGCCTACCGGGCGGCGGTGCCGCTGTGGCTGCCGCGGCCCGGGGGGCGCGCGCGGCCCCCCCCCCCCCCCGGCGCCCCCCCCCCCCCCGCGCGCCGGGCGCCGGGTGGTCGGGGTCGGGTGGGCCGGGGGGGCACCCCCGCCCCCGCCCCCCGCCCCCCCCGCCCCCCCCGCGCGGCTGAACCGCGCCCGGGGTGCGGCGGGCGCCGGGGCGGACCACGATCGCGACGGGGCGCCACCGCGGGGCCCCGCGTCAGGAGGTGGCGGTGTCGCCCAGCGTCCCGAGCAGCCTGCTGCCGCCGCTGCTGCGGCTGGCCCGCGCGAACCGGGTGTACTCCTCCGCCGCCGAGGCGCACCGGCACGTCGCCGAGCGCGCCGGGCACCCGCGCCCGCACGACCCGCCGCGCCGGCTGCGCCGGGACGTGGCGGTGTCCACCACGCGCTGGGCGGGCTGGCCGGTGCACGTGCTCACCCCGCGCGCGGGCGGCGCGCGCGGGGCGGTGGTGCACGTGCACGGCGGCGGGTGGGTCAACGAGGTGGTGCACCACCACTTCCGCTTCGCCGCGCAGGTGGCCGCCGGGGCCCGCACCACGGTGCTGCTGCCGGTGCACCCGCTCGTGCCGCGCGGCACCGCCGGCGCCGTGGTGCCCGCCGTGGCGGACCTCGTGCGCTCCGCCCGCGACGAGCACGGCCCGGTGTGCCTGTCCGGGGACTCCGCCGGCGGGCAGATCGCGCTGTCCGCCGCGCTGGTACTGCGCGACGAGCACGGCGTGGTCCTGCCGCGCACGGTGCTCGTCTCCCCCGCGCTGGACCTGTCGCTGGCCAACCCCGGCATCGACGCGGTGCAGCCGGCCGACCCGTGGCTGGCCCGCGAGGGCACCCGGGTGCTGGTGGAGCTGTGGCGCGGGGACCTGCCGGTGGGCGACCCGCGCGTCAGCCCGCTCGCGGGCGAGCTGGGCGGGCTGGGTCCGCTGACGGTGTTCTGCGGGACCCGCGACATCCTGCTGCCCGACGCGCGCCTGCTCGCCGAGCGGGCGCGCGCCGCCGGGGTGGACGTGGAGCTGCACGAGGGGCGCGGGCTGGTGCACGTGTACCCGCTGACCCCGACGCCGGAGGGCCGCGCCGCGCGCGCCGCGGCCGTGGCGCGCTTCCGCGAGGCCGTGCACGCGCCCTGAGCGGCGCGCGCCCCGCGGGGGGGTGCGGGTGCTCAGCGCCCGGGGCGGGCGGGTTCCCAGCCGGCGGTGCCGGTGGCCAGGTCGACGACGAGGTGCCCGGCGGGGTCGCTGACCCGGTGCACGACGACGCCGCCGTCCGCGGCGGGGCGCACGGCGAGGTTCGCGAACACCGCGAACCGCAGCAGGCGCGCGCCCCGCGGCAGCGCGTAGGGGCCCCAGCCGCCGCGCGCGCACGGCTCGCCCGGCGGGACGGCGAGCCAGCCCTGCCCGTCGCCGCGGTCCCACGCCGGGCGCGGGAGGTCCGGGTGGAACTCCACCCCGGCGAGCTCGCGGCCGTACCAGCCCGGGCCGTCGGGGTCGTCCTCGCGGATGCCGGGCACCACCTCGTGCTCCAGCGACACCGCGCGCCCCGGGCCGGCGACGCCCGCAGGCAGGCGGTCGCCGAACGCCTCGGCCCAGGTCCCCTCGTCGCGCAGCCCGCGCAGCACCAGGCGCCGGCCGGGCAGGAACTCCCCGCAGTCCACGTCGAAGGCCACCAGCCACCGGCCGCGCACCGGGTTCACGCCCGCTGCGCGGGCAGGTCCAGGGTGTGGGCGGTGCGGTCGCGCTTGGCCGCCAGGTAGCGGGCGTTGGCCGGCGAGAGGTGCACGCCGGTGGGCACGCGCTCGGTGACGGCGACGCCGAGGCGGGCGAGCTGGGCGGCCTTGTCGGGGTTGTTGGACAGCAGCCGCACCCGGTCCACGCCCAGGGCGGTGAGCGCCTGGGCGGCGGCGGTGTAGTCGCGCTCGTCCTCGCCGCGGCCCAGGGCCACGTTGGCGTCGTAGGTGTCCAGGCCGGAGTCCTGCAGGGCGTAGGCGTCGAGCTTGGCGTACAGGCCGATGCCGCGGCCCTCCTGGCGCAGGTACAGCAGGAAGCCGCCCTCGCCCGCGATGCGCTCGACGGCCTCGCGCAGCTGCGGGCCGCAGTCGCAGCGCTCGGAGCCGAACACGTCGCCGGTGAGGCACTCGCTGTGCGGGCGCACCAGGGGCGCCGGGCCGCCGGCGGCGGAGCGGGCCAGGGCGCCGCGCCAGTCGCCCAGCGCGAGGGCCAGGTGCTCCAGGCCGTCGGTCAGGCCCGTGAAGGTGGACACCCGCGCGGTGGTGGCGTACCCGTCGCCGAAGCGCAGCGGCACGTCCACCGAGGTGCGCACCGCGGCGGGCGCGGCGGTGCGGCGGGGTCCGCCGGCGCCGTCGAGGGCGCCGGCGTGAGCGGGGGCGTGGGCGGGGACGGCGTGGTCGAGCGGGGACGGCACGGTGGGCTCCTGCGGCGGCGGGCGTGGCGGTTCCAGCCCGGTACTTTAACGGACAATAAGTTGGGGTGCCCGGGCCGTCAAGGAACGGCCCGCCGCCGCCCCGGCCGCTCACCGGGCCGGCGCAGCACCGCCCGGGCCCGGGCCGGCGCCGCCGCGGGGGCGGGGG
>NZ_JBJLSG010000256.1:0-4596 GCF_050871925.1 Kineococcus gurbantunggutensis | reverse complement strand
CTGGCGCACAGCCTGGGCATGCGGCTGCTGGTGGAGGGCGTGGAGGACGCCACCACCCTGCGCCGCCTGGGCGAGCTGGGCGTCGACGAGACCCAGGGCTACCACCACGCCCGCCCCATGCCCGCCGACCAGGTCCTGCCCTGGCTGCGGCGGCACCGGGACCAAAACCAGGACCAGGACCGGAACCAGGCCCGGCACCGCGAGCCCGCTCGGGGAGCCGTCGCGGGCCGGTACGTGCAGGACGCCCGCCCCCTCGCCTGACGGCACGGCTGGTGGCAGGTGCACTGCGCCTGGCGTTGGTGTGAGCACTGTCACATGCCGGTGGGCTCAAGCTGCCGACGGGGGACGTCGATGCAGTGGTCGGCGGCCGCCAGTCACCTGTTGTGGCTGGCGCCGCCCGGGCCGCTGAGGCTCGGGCAGCGCTCGATCGGGTGAGCACCGTGGGGAGCGAGACGCCGTGTGAGGCGGTGTGAGGCGGTGGGTTGGGCGGCGGATGCCTCAGCTCGCCGCCTCACCTCGTTTCTGCGTTCCGGCGATACGACCTTGGACGTGGTGGGTCTGGCGGAAGCGACCGCCACCGGTTGCGAGACGGCGGCCGCGCTGGGTGGCGCCATGATTAGGAAACACTCGCTGAGGACCGCCGGAGTCCACAGTCGATTCACCGTCTGGTCGAGTCGATGACCAGCTTGTGCCGACCGGTGGGCGAGACCGCCGCTGGCCATGATCAGCGATGATGTGGCAACGGATGCGCTGGCACGGTGCTGGTGACGATCGAGGGCTGGCCGTCGCCCACGAAGGAGAACGACGTTGGCCGACCAGGATGTGCGCTCGGTGAGCAGCCGAACCGAGCAGCGGCGTGTTGGCGCTGGTGCCCGTGCAGCCCAGCGGCTGCTGCCGGCCAGTGCCGATCCAGGTCTGCAGGCCCTGGCGTCTTTGGCCGCGCGGCTGCTGCGCACCTCCTCAGCAGAGGTGTCGTTGATCACCGAGGTCCGGACCATCGCCGCCGGCGGCGGTGCCGCCGCCGGGCGCACCGGTGAGCGCACCGCGTTGAGCGAGGCGCTGTGCCCGTTGGCCGCGGCCGGTGAGGTGCCCTTCGTCGTGGACGACGCCGCCAGTGATGAGCGCGTGGCGCACCTGGGTCCGGTGCGGCGCGGGGAGGTGGGCGCTTACCTGGCTGCCCCGTTGCTGGCTGACACCGGTGAGCGGGTCGGCGCCTTGTGCGTGTACCAGTACGCCCCGCGGGCGTGGACGGCCGCGGAGGCGGAGCTGCTGCAGCACCTGGCAGCGGCCGCCGCCGCGCAGCTGGAGACCGCCGCCCTCATCCAAAGCTTCAGCACCGAGGACCTTGGCGGTGGGGACCTCGACGACGCGGCCGCCTCCGGCGGGGACGTCGGTGGGTGGTTGAGCACTCGGCTGGGGCAGGTGGCGCGCTTCGCGCTGTCGCTGGCCGATACCAGCGACCTGGAGGAGCTGGTGGGCGCGGTGGCCGAGCAGGGCCTGGTGCTGCTGGGCTGCAACGGCGGGTCGGTGGCGGTGCCCGAGGACGACGACGACCCGCACGCCGCTCCCGAGCAGCGCTTCGTGATCGCCCGGCTGACCAGCAGCTACGGACCGGCGGCGCAGGATTCTTACGGGCGCCTGCCGCTGTCCACGCGGCTACCGCTATACGAGGCCGCGCGCACCGGACGCACCGTGCTGGTGCGCGATGAGGCCGAGTGCCTGGCGTACTCGCCGCTGATGGCCGACGTGGTGGAAGCGACCGGCTCGATCGCCTTCGCCGCGGTGCCGCTGCGGGTGGACGGGCAGGTCCTGGGCGTGGTGACCTGCGGGTGGGCGCAGGCGCAGTCCTTCGAGGTGCAGCAGCTGGCGCTGCTGGAGACCTTCGCCGCGCAGTGCGCGCAAGCACTGGCGCGGGTGCGCTCCCTGGCCGCCGAGCGGGCCGCGGCCGCGAAGGTGGCCGGCATGGCCGAGGCGCTGCAGCGCTCCTTGCTGACTGAGCTGCCCGAGCCGGACCACCTGGAGCTGGTGGCCCGCTACGTACCCGCAGCCGATCAGGCCCAGGTTGGCGGGGACTGGTACGACGCGTTCATGGTGCGCGATGGCACCACGTGCTTGGTCGTCGGTGACGTCACCGGCCACGACCAGCGCGCGGCGGTGGCGATGGCACAGGTGCGCAACGTGCTGCGCGGGGTGGCCCACGCGATCGTGCAGCCGCCGGCGGCGATCCTGCACGCCCTGGACTGGGCAATGCGCGATCTGGCGATCGGGGCGCTGTCCACCGCGGTGCTGGCCAAGGTCGAGCAGGGACAGCAGGACGCTGAGCGGGGTCTGCGCACCCTGCGCTGGTCCAGCGCCGGGCACCCGCCGCCGCTGCTGATCCACCCCGACGGGCGCGCCGAGCTGCTCGAGCGGGCACAGGATCTGCTGCTAGGGCTGGTGGTGGACACCGAGCGGTACGACCACACCGTCACCCTGGCGCCGGGCTCCACGGTGTTGCTGTACACCGACGGGCTGATCGAGCGGCGCGGGGAGGACCTCGAGACTGGCCTGGCCCGGCTGCGCCGCGTAGCCCAGGAGCTCGCGCACCTGCCGGTGCAGCACCTGTGCGACGAGCTCGTGGCGCGCCTGGCCACCGGCAGCGAGGACGACGTGGCGCTGCTGGCGGTGCGTGCCCACCCCGAGGACCGTCCCCGCCCGGCGCAGGCCGGGCCGCGCCGGCTGCCGGCGGACCTGACGCGTGAGGCGCCGACCGCCCTCTGAACGACCCTGGCGCTGAAGGACACGGGCGTTGAACGACACCGGCGCTGAAGGGCACCACACACGAGCACGCCGGCTCCACCACCGGACACCTGCTGCACCAGTACGCAGGTATCTCAAGAGCGACCGGTTGTGAGGAGGCGACCGCGCCCCGGACGACGCCGTGACCGCTCATCCGTGTCGGTGCTCCCCGAGAGGGTGCACGGGTGCTGAAGGCGTGCGTGAACGGAGCCCGCAGACCGGGTGAGCACCCGGCCCTGCCGGTGACGCCGGGTGAGCTGGCCCGCGAGGTGGCAGCGGTCGCCGCCGCCGGCGCCGAGGCGGTGCACCTGCACGTGAAGGACGCAGCGGGCGTGGACACCCTGGAGGCCGCGGCGCTGGCCGAGGTGTTGGTAGCGGTGCGCCAGGTGGCACCGGCGGTGCCGGTCGGTGTGAGCACCGGCGCCTGGGCTGTGCCCGATGCGGTGCGCAGGCTCGCCGCGATCCGCTCCTGGGAGGGCTCGGCGCTGCTGCCGGACTTCGCCTCGGTCAACTGGCACGAGGACGGCGCCGACGAGGTCGCCGGTGCGCTGCTGGAGCTGGGCGTGGGCGTCGAGGCCGGCATCTGGCACCGAGCGGGAGCTGGGGCGTGGCTGGCGTCGGTGCACCGGCACCGGTGCGTGCGGGTGCTGCTGGAACTGCCGAACGGGCTGGGCGAGGCCGAGGTGCAGCACCGGGCTGAGCAGCTGCTGCACCTCGTGGGGCGCAGTCAGCGCGACGGGCGCAGCGGTGGCGACGAGGCTGAGGAGCCGCAGGTGCTGCTGCACGGGAAGGGCGCGACCGCCTGGAGCGCGCTGCGCCTGGCCGGGCGCTGCGGGCTGGCCACCCGGATCGGGCTGGAGGACGTGCTGGTGCTGCCTGACGGCGCGCCCGCTGCCGACAACGCGGCGTTGGTCCGCGCTGCCCAGCAGGTGCTGCGGGCACCTGCGTCCACACCACGCTGACGAGGGCAGGCGTAGACCTGGGGCACCTGGGGCACCTCGCCTGCCACGCCCGCCCTTCGGTGTGAGTGTGCGGTCAGTGCCTGGCCAGGCCATCTCGGAAGCGACCAGTTGCGAGACGGCGACCGCGCCTGCAACACGGCACGCATGAATGTAGTGAGTCGCTCACTGACGTCGGCAAGGACACCGGCAGCCGGGTGAACCGCACTGGTTGAACACGTGAGAACGTCCGGCAGTGCCACACGCTGAGCGCATGAGCGAGCGGGAAGCCGTGGGTGCCTGGTGGCAGAGCCTTGACGAAGACGACCGTCAGCGACTGCTCGCCCTGTCTGCGCAGGCTTACCTGCCCTCCGACTTCGCCGTACCCCTGCAGCTGGCGGGAGTGACGGTCATCGCCATGGGCACCCGCAAGGTCGGTGAGCACTACGAGGGCCTGTACGAGCAACCGCACGTGCTGCGGGACCTGCTCGATGAGCTGCTGCGCCAGCAGCGCGACTGATCGAGCAGGGCACGTCATAGCCCGGTGACCTGCCCTCAGCGCTGACGTGCAGCTGCCGGGTGCAGCTGCTTCAGCCGCTCACAGCGGCGGGTCACTCACAGCGGCGGGTGTAGGACACGTGCCACTTCCCCCGCTTTGGCCTCACCAGCCCGAGCTCATCGGCCTAGTTAGCCGGTGGTGGCCAGCTCCTCGGCGATTCCAGATGGCTATCGCACACGCGGAGATCGACATGAGGGTCTGCTGCACTGATCGGTGACAACCGAGGTGGCTTGCCCGCAGGGCAGCCTGGAAGGATGTCGCTGTGCCCAAGCCCTACCCCCGCGAGTACCGAGACGACGTCGTCCGCGTCGCCCGGGACCG
>NZ_JBJLSG010000255.1:0-4623 GCF_050871925.1 Kineococcus gurbantunggutensis | reverse complement strand
CCCCCCCCCCCCCCCCCCCCCCCCCCCCCCCCCCCCCCCACCAGCCCCCCCCCCACCCCCAACCCCCCCGCGGGAGGAGGAGGGGTGGGGTGGGGGGAGGGGGTTCGGGACGGGGGTCCTGCGGGTTCGCAGGGGTTTCGGGTTCGTGCGGTTCGTGCGGGTCGTGCTGGGTTCCCGGGTTCCGGGGGTTTCCCGGGGGTCAGGTGCCCAGGGCGTCCCAGGCGGTGACGCCGCCGCGCAGGTGCGCGGCGTCGGGGTGCCCGGCGGCGAGGACGGCGCGCAGCGCCCGTGCGGAACGGGTGCCGCCCGCGCAGTGCAGCACCAGCGGCTGCGCCGGGTCGAAGCGGCCGGGGTCGGCGAGCACGTCCGCCAGCGGCACCGGGACGGAACCGGGGATCGCGTGCGCGGCGTGCTCGTCGGGTTCGCGCACGTCCACGAGCACGAAACCCGCACCGCCCGCAGCCCGCTCGCGCAGCCGGCGGGCCAGTTCCGCGGCGTCCACCTCCGGCAGGTCGTCGGAGGGTTCGCGGTCCTCGGCGCCCTCGACGGGTTTGAGAGCGGTGACGGGGGCGCGGCGCGGGTCCGGCGCCAGGCGCAGCGGGCGCCACGTCATCGCCAGCGCGTCGTGCACGAGGACGCGGCCCAGCAGGCTGGTGCCCGCGCCGGTGACGAGCTTGACGGCCTCGGTGACCATCGCCGCGCCCACCGCCGCGCACACCGCGCCCAGCACGCCGGCCTCCCCGCAGGAGGGCACGGTGCCCGGTGCCGGCGGGGCGGGGAACAGGTCGCGGTAGGTGGGCCCGTGCCCGTCCCAGAACACCGCGACCTGCCCGTCGAAGCGCAGCACCGCCCCCCACACCCACGGGGTGCCGGTGAGCACGCACGCGTCGTTGACGAGGTAGCGGGTGCCGAAGTTGTCCGAGCCGTCCACGACGAGGTCGTAGCCGGCGACGATCCCCTCGGCGTTGTCGGCGGTCAGGCGCTCGCCGTGCTTGACGACGCGCACGAGGGGGTTCGCGCGCGCCACGGCGTCGGCGGCGCTGTCCACCTTCGCCCGGCCCACGTCGGGAGTTCCGTGCACGACCTGGCGGTGCAGGTTCGACTCGGCCACGACGTCGTCGTCGACGACGCCGAGGGTGCCGACCCCGGCGGCGGCCAGGTACAGCAGCGCCGGGGACCCCAGGCCGCCGGCGCCGACGACGAGGACCCGCGCGGCCTTCAGGCGCCGCTGGCCGACCTCGCCGATGCCCGGCAGCAGGAGCTGGCGCGCGTAGCGGCGCGCCTCCTGCGCGGTCAGCTCGGCCGCGGGTTCCACCAGCGGCGGCAGCGACCCGCTCACGCGGTGCCCCCCGCGCCGGTGCTCCCCGCCCCTGCGCTCTCCGCGCCGGTGCCGCCGAACTCCGCCAGGCCCTCCCAGGTGGAGGACGCCTGCGCCAGGGCGCGCTGCGGGATGCGCCCGGCGCGGCGGGCGGCGCGGCCGGCGAGGACGGCGTGCCGCATCGCGGACCCCATCAGCTCGGGGTCCTGCGCCCGGGTGACGGCGGTGGCCAGCAGCACCGCGTCGCAGCCCAGCTCCATCGCGCGCGCCGCGTCGGAGGCGGTGCCGATGCCGGCGTCCAGGACGACGGGCACCGAGGCGCGCTCGGCGATGAGGGCGATGCTGTGCGGGTTGAGGATCCCCAGGCCGGTGCCGATGGGGGCGCCCAGCGGCATCACCGCCGCGCACCCGGCGCGCTCGAGCCGCAGCGCCAGCGCGGGGTCGTCGTTGGTGTAGGCCAGGACGGTGAAACCGTCGTCGACGAGCTGCTCGGCGGCGTCGAGGAGCTCCACCGCGTCCGGCAGCAGGGTCTCCTCGTCGGCGACGACCTCCAGCTTCACCCAGTCGGTGCCCAGCGCCTCGCGGCCCAGGCGGGCGGTGAGCAGCGCCTCGCGGGCGGTGCGGCACCCGGCGGTGTTCGGCAGGACCTGCACGCCCACCCGGTCCAGCACGTCGAGCAGCGAGCCGCGCGCGGCCGGGTCCACGCGCCGCAGCGCCACCGTCGTCAGCTCGGTGCCCGAGGCGCGCAGCGCGCGCTCCAGGACGTCGTGGTTCGCCGCCCCGCCGGTGCCGGTGATCAGCCGGGAGCGGAACTGCCGCCCGGCGATCACCAGCGGGTCCGGGACCGTCCCCTCCACGGTCCCCGGCCCGCTGCGCGGCAACCCCGTCGTCTCCACGGCGCTCATCCTCCCGCCACCGCCCCCAGCACCTCGAGGCGGTCCCCGGCGGCGACGGGCGTGTCCGCCCAGCACCCGGCGGGCACGACGTCGTCGCCGACCGCGACGGCCGTGCCGCGCCCGTCCGCCGCGCCGGGCGCGAACAGCGCCACGACGTCGGCGACGCTGGAGCCGACCGGGACCCGCAGGGGCTGCGAGTTCACCAGCACCTCCACGGCGCCGGCACCCCCGGCAGCCCCGGCAGTCCCGACACCCCCGGCAGTCCCGACACCTCTGGCAGTTCCGGCAGTTCCAGCAGTTCCAGCAGTTCCGTCGCTCACGGCACCAGCACCTCCTCGCGGGCCGCCGAGCGCGACCCGAACCTGACCGGGTCGCAGGCCGCGACCTCCGGCGGGACGTCCTCCCCGGCGGCCAGCGCCGCCACGGCGTCGGCCGTCACCCCCGACAGCAGCACCCCGTTGCGGTGGTGCCCCACCGCCAGCAGCAGGCCCGGCACCTCGCCGAACCCGATGAGCGGCAGGTTGTCCGGGGAACCCGGCCGGGAGCGGGCCAGCACCTCCACCAGCTCCAGCTCCGCGACCCCCGGCACCACGGCCTGCGCGTCGCGCAGCAGGTCGTGCACCGCGCCGGCGGTCACGGTCTCGTCGAAACCGCGGTCCTCGGTGGTGGCGCCCACGACCAGCTCGCCGTCCTCGCGCGGCACCAGGTAGACGTCGCGGTCGCGCACCACGGCGCGCACCGTGCGCTGCAGCACGTGCCCGCCCTCGGGCATCCGCAGCCGCGCCACCTGCCCCTTCACCGGGCGCACCGGCGCGTGCTGCTGCGCGCGCGCCCCGGTGGCCAGCACCACCAGGTCCGCGCGCACCGCGGAACCGTCCGCGAACCGCACGCCCGCCGCGCGCCCGCCCTCGACGAGCACCTCGCCGCGCGCGGGCACGAAGTCCACCCCGCACCGGCCGGCCGCCGCGCGCAGCGCCCGCAGCAGCCGGCGCGGGTCCACCTGGTGGTCGCCGCGCGCCAGCGTCCCGCCGGAGACCGCCGGGTCCAGCAGGGGTTCCAGCCGCCGGCACTCCCGGCCGGTGAGGGCCTGCACGTCCAGCCCGAGGCGCTCCTGCGCCCGGCGCACGTCCGCCAGGCGCGCGCGGTCCCCGGCGTCCAGGGCGACGACGAGGGTGCCGCAGCCGCGGTACCCGGTGGGCGCGTCACCGGCGGCGGAGACCCGCCGGGCGTGCTCGGCGAAACCCGAGGCGGCCAGCAGGCACAGCGCCAGCAGGTCCTCCTCGCCGTGGTGCAGCTCGCTGACCGGCGCCAGCATCCCGGCCGCCGCGCGGGAGGAACCCCCGCCGGGGTCGGGGTCGACGAGCACGACGCGGTGGCCGCGCTCGGCCAGCCGCCACGCGCACGACGTGCCCACGATGCCGCCGCCGATCACGACGACGTCGCACGGAACCACCAGCACGCTCCCTTCGCCGGCACGACCCGGAGCAGGTTCGACGGTCGGCGAGTGCGCTCGCCCTCTCAGCCCGCGATCCCGGGCTCCCGTGGTGCGGCCACCATACCCCCGTGCCCGCGGGCCCGCGCCTGGCACACTCGCCCGCGTGCCGACCCCCACCGATCCCCGCGAGGCGCTGCGCTCCGCGCGCCTGTACCTGTGCACCGGCGCCCGCCGCCGCGAGGGCGACCTGGAGCAGTTCCTCGACGCGGTCCTGGCCGCCGGCGTCGACGTCGTGCAGCTGCGCGAGAAGCACCTGGAGGCGGCCGAGGAGCTGGAGCTGCTGGAGGTGTTCGCCGCGGCCGCGCGCCGCCACGGCCGCCTGCTGGCCGTCAACGACCGCGCCGACGTGGCCGCCGTCGCCGGCGCCGACGTGCTGCACGTGGGCCAGCGGGACCTGCCGCCGGCCGCGGCGCGGCGCCTGGTCGGCCCCGGCGCGCTGATCGGCCGCTCCACGCACTCCCCCGCGCAGTTCGACGCCGCCGCGGCCGACCCGGACGTCGACTACGCGTGCGTGGGGCCCACCTGGGCCACCCCCACGAAACCCGGCCGCGCCGCCACCGGGCTGGAGCTGGTGCGCCACGCCGCCGCCGGCGCGGGCGCCACCCCGTGGTTCGCGATCGGCGGGGTCGACCTGTCCACCGTGGACGAGGTCGTCGCGGCGGGTGCGCGGCGGGTCGTGGTCGTGCGTGCGATCACGGAGGCCGACGACCCGGCCGCCGCCACCGCCGCGCTGCTGGCCCGCCTGCCCGCACCACCGGCCTGACCCGCCCGCCGCGCCCGCACCGCCCGACCCGCCCGGCGCGGCCCCGGCGGGGGGCGGGGGGGGGTGGGGGGGGGGGGGGGGGCCGGGCGGCGCGGGGGGCTCCCGGGGGGCGGCGGGGGGGCAAGCGGGGTGTGGAACCCACTACGTACGT
>NZ_JBJLSG010000254.1:0-4626 GCF_050871925.1 Kineococcus gurbantunggutensis | reverse complement strand
TTATCCCGTGCTCTGCGGGGGGGGCCCGCCGGGTCTCGGCCCGAGGCCGGCGGCCCCCCCCCGGGCCGGGGGCGCCCACCCTCGGGGTGCTTGTAGCCGGGGTGCTACAGGAGCGGTGGGGTCAGTTGACCCGGTGCACCGCGATGCTGGAGATGATCGGGTTGTCCGTGATCTTGCGGGCCTGGATCGTCAAGTTGCCGTCGTCGACCGAGACGTACGCCGAGCGGTACACGACCTGCCCGCGACCCACGGAGGCGGCGATGTCGAAGTTCTTGGCCACCGGCTGCCTCTCCGCGCTCAGGTCGAACACCCGCTGCCCGGCCTTCCACCAGGTCGGGTCGATGAATCCCATGCTCACCAGGTACTCGCCCCGGGTGGGCACGGGGATGTCGTACGTGCTCCACCCCCAGCGCGCGGTCTGGAACTGCACCGGGCCGCCGGTGAAGCCGGTGCTGACGGCCTGCCCGCCGTCGAAGAAGGCGTCCCCAGGCCCGCCGGCGTCCACCACCGTGTCCGCCACCACCGTTGCCACCACCGAGTCGTACACGGAGCCGCCGTCGGTGCAGGAGTGCTCCCACCACGTGGAGGTGCCCGCCGGCCACGCCGAGGCGGACTGGTAGCGCTCGTGACACGCCCCCGAAGGGGTGGAGTCCACCGCGATCGCCCCGGGCGGGCTGGCCAGGACGCTGAAGGTGGAGTCGTAGGTGTACGTGTGCCCGCCGCCGCCGCAGACCTGTCCGGTGGCCTGCTCCAGGCGCATCGAGGTGCCGGTGGTGGTGCCGCGCACCTTGTCGGTCTGGGCTCCGCAGTGCCCGCCCTCCTCGCCCAGCGGGTGCTCCACGACGGTGTAGGTGGTACCGGCGGGCTGCCCGGCCGGCGCCGTCCACGACAGCTGCACGCCGCGGTCGTGCGTCCTCTGATACTGCGCCTGGTCCACGGCCACCTTCGCGCTGATAGCGGTGACGGCCTTGACCGCGCCGGTGCTCACCGTCAGCGTCTTGTCCAGGGTGTTGTTGCGCTCGTTGGTCTCCGGCACGCGGTTGACGTCGTCGACCCAGGCGCGCACGGTGTGCTTGCCGGTGGTGGCCTTCCAGGCGTTGGTGCCGGCCGGGCCGGCGTTGGCGCGCACGACCACCGACTGCCCCGGCGCCAGGCGGGTGCTGTTGGTGTCCGACCAGGACACCACGCGCCCGTCGACGATGAACGCCACGCCGTTGGTGTAGGTGGTGTAGTCGAACTGGCCGTCGTTGCGGATGGTGGCCTGGAAGACCACCGGCGCGCCGGGGGTGTAGGCGCCCACCGTGGTGATGTCGGTGACGACCAGGTCCACCACCGGTGCCGCCGCCTGCGCGGCCCCCACCCCGGTGCTCGCGCACAGCAGCGCCCCGGCTGCCATCGCGCCCGCGCGGATCGTGCGCCTCGTGCGGCGAGGTCTCGTGCTCATGGTTCCCCCTGGTGTGGTTCACCCGGGCACCAACCGGCCCGGCGGTGAAGCACAGTAGGAGCACAGGGCCGGGTGCGCCAGGACCTCCTCGGAGGGTCATCGGCTCGCCCGCGTCGGTACCTCCGCTTCCACCTTCCGGCCAGGGTGCGGGCCAGGCTGGGGCTGCCCCTCCGGGAGCACGGCAGGCACGAGTGGAGGGCCACAGGGGTACGGAAGGCCTGCTCCTGTGGCGGCTTCGTGTCCGGCTGGCCTGGTGTGCCGGGCTCGTGTGGCGCACAGGTCGAGGAGCGCACAGGTGGGCGCTCCTGCGTGCTGGTACGCGCTGGTACGTGCTGGGACGCGGGGTGTGCGAGGGGCCCTGCGGCACTCGGCGCCGCGGGACCCCTCGCTGCACCCCGCGGTGCAGCGGGTGGCGTGTTCAGCCGATCTTGGTGAAGGTCTGGCAGTCGCTGGTGGAGAAGCCGGTGTCGCTGGCCTCGATGGTGACGATGGTGGCGCCGGTGACGTAGTCGTTGCTGATGATGTCGGCGAAGCTGCCGCTGAAGCCGCTCAGGCGTTCCCAGTAGCAGCCGTAGCTACCTGCTGCGGGGCCATTGGAGCGGTAGGTGCCCGGCTGGACGTCGGCTCCGACGCGGAAGGTGCCGGTGCCGGCGATGGTGGGGGCCGGGGCGGGCGGCTGGGCGATGGGCTGATTGATCAGGGCGCCGCGGGCGGGGTTCCACTCGATGTAGCCGCCGGTGAAGTTCTGGCGCTTGCCGCCGGTGATGTCGAACTCGCTGCTGGTGGGGAAGCCCAGGCGGCCGCCTTCCCAGCCCTGGCGCGCCCAGGCGTCGCGGATGGCGCCGCGGATGACGTGGGCACCGGTGCCCGAGGACCAGTAGATCGCTCCGCCCTGGAAGGTGTTGTAGGCCCCGCGCTTGTTGGGGGTGGGGACCTCGCTGCTGGTGGGAAAGCCCAGGTAGCCGTTCTCCCAGCCCGCCCACGCGTACGCCTGGCGGATCGTGCCCTGCACCGCGTGGGCGCCGGTGGCGGGGGAGAAGTAGATGGCCCCGCCTTCGAAGGTGTTGTAGGCGCCGCGGCCGTTGGGGGTGGTGATCTCGTCGGAGGTGGGGAAGCGCAGGGAGCCGTTCTCCCAGCCCAGGCGTCCCCAGCCGTTGCGGATCTCGCCGTGCACCTCGTGCGCACCGCTCCAGGGCGACCAGTAGATCGAGCCGCGCTGGAAGGCGACGTAGACGCCGCGCTCGTTGGGGGTGCGGATCTCCCCGGTCACCGGGGCTCCCAGCAGCCCGCCCTCACCGCCGAGCTGGTCGTACTTCACCCCGATGTCGCCGCCGACGCGGGGGTCGGCGCTCGCGGGGGCGGCGCTGATCAGCGCTGCCGAGGTCAAGGCGGCGGCGATGCCGGCCACCACTCGCCCGGTCTTCTTGATCCTCTTGATGTGCATGGTGTCCTTCGCGTGGGTGGATCGCTCACCCTGCCGGGTGAGCAGGTGGTGTCGAGCGGGTACTGCGGATGCTGAAGGTGCTGCGGGTGCTGGGCGGGAGCTGCCCACCGGTGCTCGTCCCTCGATCGGTGGGCAGCTCCCGTCGGTGACCGGTGTCAGAGGGTGTTGGTCCAGGCGCCGCGTTCGTCGCTGATCCAGCTGCCGTCGTAGAGCAGGACGTACTGTCCCGGGGCGGCGTCGCTCTCGAAGCAGACGTCGCCGGTGGTGGTGCCGCCGGGGGCCAGGTCACCGGAGTTCAGCTCGTTGTCCCCCCAGGCGCCCCAGGTCTGGGCTGCGCCCTGGGGGTTCTGCAGGGACCAGTCCAGGACGTTGTAGCTGCCGGGGGCGTCGCTGGTGTTGGTGTAGGTGACGGTGGAGCACAGCAGCTGGCGGTTCAGGACGTCGTCGTCCTGAGCGGTGAGCGCGGTGGCGCTCAGGGTGAGGCCGTCCAACTGCAGGGTGGCGCCGCCCTGGCCGACGACGTCGTCGGCGGTGGCGCCGGGGAACTGCGAGGCGGCGGCGGCGTCGGCGGCGCGTTCCTGCTCGATGGAGGCGTTGACGCCGTTGACGACGGCGCCGGCGATGATGTTGGCGATGACGGCGCCGATGATGGCGAGCACGGAGAGGATCAGGCCGGTGATGGCCAGGCCCTTGCCGGCGGCGCGGCGCTTGCGCACAGCGATCAGGGCCAGGACGGCGCAGGCCAGGGCGATGACGGCCAGGACGATGCTGATGACGTTCAGCACCGGGATGAGGCAGCCGAGGATCGCCAGGATCCCTAGGACGAGGGAGGTGATCGCCAGGCCCTTCTTGGCCGGGGCGGGGGCCGGTGGGGCGTAGGCGGGGCTGGGCTGGGCGTGCGGGTGGGCGTGCGGGTGGGACACGGTGCTCCTGGTGCGTGGTGGGTGGGCAGTGGTTGCCCGGGGCGCAGTGTGACAGGTGGGGCGGGTGTGAAACAGGGGAACGGCACAAGTGGTGCTCAGCAGCCCTATGCCATCTGCTGGGCGTGGTCGGTCGGTGACCGCTCGTGGCACCGGCACGGGTGCCGGTGCCACGAGCGATCTCACACCAGCGGCGCGTGCACCTCAGAGGTGCGCTGCGTGCTGTGGCGCGGGGAGCGGGGTTCGAGGTGGTGAAGGGTGTGCCGCAGCGCGCCGGCGCGTGCTGCGACCGCCGCTGGCGCTGGTGCGGGGTGGCCCAGCGGTGCTCGAGGAGGGCCGTGCGCTGCGGGTCCTGTTCGTCGACGCGGGCCGTGTCGGTCGGGTCGGAGCCGTGGCCGGGGCAGTACGCTGGTTGCATCCCTGGTGCACCGGTTCTTCCGGGTGGGCGTCCTCTGGGAGCCGGCCGGTGCTGCGTGAGCGGTGGGGGTGTACGGGGGAAGCTTTGGGTGTCGAGTTCGCTCGTAGCGGACACACCGATCCAAGGATTCTCCAGTGCTCGGGGGCTTGGGGCCGCAGGCCCGTTGCGCAGTCCTCGTTTCGGGCGCGCAGCGCCCCAGCAGGGAATTCCGTTCTCCTGCTCCGCGCAGCGGGGCAGGAGGGATTCCCGGGTCCACCGAGCGCAGCGAGGTGAGCCCGAGAATTTACGAGGAACTCTTGAGCGCAGCGAAGGAGTTTCCACCGCAGCCGCGAAACCTGTTGCACCACAACGCTGGTTGCGCTGTGCCGCGCAGCGGCACCTCGAGCCGCTTCAGCGGCTC
>NZ_JBJLSG010000253.1:0-4649 GCF_050871925.1 Kineococcus gurbantunggutensis | reverse complement strand
CAACACTTTATGACGCTCGGGGGCGGAGCCCCGCCCCCGCGCCCCCCCCCCCCCCCCCCCCCCCCCCCCCCCCCCCCCCGCCCCGCCCCCCCCCCCCCCCCCCCCGGGGGGCGGTGCGCCCGCGCCGTATCCTTGCCCGCATGGCACGACGTGAGACGCGCGCGGGCGCGACCCCGGCCCCGAAGGCGGGCGCGACCCCCGCCCCGAAGCCGAAGAAGCAGCGGTTCCAGCGGCTCCGTCAGCTCAAGCAGGTCTACGACATGACCGTGCGGGTGGACCCCGCGACCCGGTGGTGGCTGCTGCTGGCCCTGGGCGGTCCGCTCCTGCTGGGCGTCGTCGTCGGGCTGCTGAGCGGCCACTGGATCTACTTCCCGCTGCTGGGCCTGCTGGTGGGCGTGCTGGCGGCCATGTTCGTGCTGGGCCGGCGCGCCGAGCGCGCGGCCTACGTCAGCCTGGAGGGCCAGAAGGGCGCCGCGGGCGCGGCGCTGAGCTCCATCCGCCGCGGCTGGACCGTGGAGCAGGAGCCGGTGGCGATCGAGGCCCGCTCCCAGGACATGGTCTTCCGCGCCATCGGCCGCGCCGGCATCGTCCTGGTCGGCGACGGCCCGCCCACCCGGGTGCGCAAGCTGCTCGACGGCGAGCGGCGCAAGGTGGCCCGCGTGGCGCCCAACGTGCCGGTGCACCTGTTCACGGTCGGCGACGGCGGCGGCGAGGGCGAGGTCCCGCTGCGCAAGCTGGCCTCGAGGGTGCAGCGGCTGAAGCCGACCCTGACCAAGCAGGAGGTCGCCGCGGTGCACAAGCGGCTGCGCGCGCTGGGCGGGGTGCGCCCGCCGGTGCCGCAGGGCGTGGACCCGATGCGCGCGCGCCCGGACCGCCGGGCCATGCGCGGGCGCTGAGCCGCGCCCCGCGCCGCACCCCGGGGCCGCCGGTCACCGCCGCACGACGACGGTGCCGGCGGCCTTGTCGTGCAGCCCGCGCCGGTCGACGTCGAAGACGACCGCGGGCAGGACCAGCACGAGCAGCACCGCGCGCAGGGCGCCGCGGGCGAAGCCGACCGGGCGCGGGGCGTCCAGGCGGCGCACCGCGGTGCCGGCGACGGCGTGCCCGATCGTCATGCCGAGGGTGGAGACGAGCAGCCAGTGCATGACGAGCAGCACGGCCAGCGGCGCGAAGTCCCGGCCCAGGACGTCGCCGAGCAGGAAGCGGCCGATGAGGGTGGCCAGCACCCAGTCGACGGCCAGGCCGGCGAAGCGGCGCGGCCAGCCGGCCGCGGAGCCGCTGCCGGCGGCCGGCAGGCCCAGGCGCACCCCGGGCACCTCGTGCCCGTCGCCGGCGCTCGAGGGGTCCGGCGCTGCGCTGCGGGGCGGCCTGTCGCTCACGGCGCCACCCTAAGCGCCGCCCGGGCGCTGCCCGCCGGACCACCCCTGTCCCCGCCGTGACGGCCTCGGTAACGTGGCTGAAACACCCGCGACACGGGGGCGAAACGGCGCCCCCCTACCGTCGGCCCGTCCACGGCGGCTCGACAGCCGGGCCGGTTCCGCGCATGGAGGTTGGATGTTCAGCAACTCCGAAGAGGTCCTGAAGTACATCAAGGACGAGGACGTCAAGTTCGTCGACATCCGCTTCTGCGACCTTCCGGGCGTCATGCAGCACTTCAACGTGCCGGCCGCCTCGGTGGACGCCGACGCCCTGACCGAGGGCCAGATGTTCGACGGGTCCTCGATCCGCGGCTTCCAGGCGATCCACGAGTCGGACATGAAGCTCATCGCGGACCCGACCTCCGCCTTCCTCGACCCGTTCCGGGCCGAGAAGACCCTGGTGATCAACCACTCGATCGTGGACCCGTTCACGGACGAGCCCTACAGCCGCGACCCGCGCAACATCGCGGCCAAGGCCGAGGCGCACCTGAAGACGACCGGCATCGCCGACACCGTCTTCTTCGGGGCCGAGGCCGAGTTCTACATCTTCGACGACGTCCGGTTCGAGACGAACCAGCGCGAGTCGTACTACCACATCGACTCCATCGAGGCGGCCTGGAACACCGGCCGCGCGGAGGAGGGCGGCAACCGCGGCTACAAGACGCGGTACAAGGGCGGGTACTTCCCCGTCCCGCCGATCGACCACTTCGCCGACCTGCGCGACGAGATGGTCGTGGAGCTGGAGAAGGCCGGCCTGAAGGTCGAGCGCTCGCACCACGAGGTCGGCACCGCCGGCCAGGCGGAGATCAACTACCGCTTCGACACGCTGAAGAACGCGGCCGACCAGCTGCTGCTCTTCAAGTACGTCATCAAGAACGTGGCCTGGCGCAACGGCCGCACGGTCACCTTCATGCCGAAGCCGCTGTTCGGCGACAACGGCTCGGGCATGCACTGCCACCAGTCGCTGTGGAAGGACGGCTCGCCGCTCTTCTACGACGAGAAGGGCTACGGCGGCCTGTCGGACCTGGCCCGCTGGTACATCGGCGGCCTGCTGCACCACGCCCCGTCGCTGCTGGCGTTCACCAACCCGACGGTGAACTCCTACCACCGCCTGGTGCCGGGCTTCGAGGCGCCGGTGAACCTGGTGTACTCGGCGCGCAACCGCTCCGCGTGCATCCGCATCCCGATCACCGGCAGCAACCCCAAGGCCAAGCGCCTGGAGTTCCGCGTGCCGGACCCGTCGGCGAACCCGTACCTGGCGTTCTCCGCGCAGCTCATGGCGGGCCTGGACGGCATCAAGAACCGCATCGAGCCGGCCGACCCGGTCGACAAGGACCTCTACGAGCTCCCGCCCGAGGAGCACGCGAACATCAAGACGGTCCCGTACTCGCTGCCGGACGTCCTCGACAAGCTCGAGGAGGACCACGAGTACCTCCTCGACGGCGGGGTGTTCACCTCCGACCTGATCGAGACCTGGATCGACTACAAGCGCACCAACGAGGTCGACCCGATCCGCCTGCGGCCGCACCCGCACGAGTTCGAGATGTACTTCGACATCTGACGGGTGCGGGCCCCCGGGCCCGCGACCGCACCGGAGCCGCCGACGGTGGTCCCCGCCCGCACCGCGGGCGGGGGTCACCGCGGCGGCTCCGGCCGTTCCGGGCCCGGCGCACCGCTCGCGCCGGGCCGCCGGCTCCCCTAGGGTCACCGGTGTGGAGCGCGTCGTCGTCATCGCCGACGTCGACGAGACCCGCGTGCTGCTGTCGGGCGAGGTCGACGCGACGCTGTCCGGTGAGCTGTCCACCGCGTGCGCGGCGGTGCTGGCCCGCGAGAAGCCCGTCGTGGTGGACGTGCGCGACGTGGCCTTCATGGACTCCACGGGCGTGGGCTTCCTCGCCCGGCTGGCCTCCCGCTCCGCGCGGCAGCCGGTGGTGCTGCTGCACCCCCCGCCCGTGGTGCGCTTCCTGCTGGCCAAGACCCGCATCGGCACCCTGCTCGACGTGCGCGAGGACGAGGCCGGCGACGCGAGCGCGTCCTCCTGAGCACCCCGGCGAGGCACCCGGCGGCACGCCCCGGCGGCACCGGGGCGGCACCCCGCGCCGGGGGCGGCGGCGGGGCGGGGGTTAGGTTGACGGCGAGGCGACGGACGAGAGGCGGGGCGCGGTGACGCAGACGGTGGACACGCACGGGCAGGCGCTCAGGCTGGGGTACAAGGCCTCGGCGGAGCAGTTCGACCCGGCGCAGCTGGCGGACTTCGCGGTGCAGGCCGAGGAGCAGGGCCTGGACTCGGTGTGGATCTCCGACCACTTCCAGCCCTGGCGGCACGTGGACGGGCACGCGCCCGCGGCGCTGACGTGGCTGCCGTGGGTGGCGGCGAGGACCTCCCGGGTGCAGCTGGGCACCAGCGTGCTCACGCCCACGCTGCGCTACAACCCCGCGGTGATCGCCCAGGCGTTCGCCACGCTGGGCTGCCTGGCCCCGGGCCGGGTCATCCTCGGCATCGGCACCGGCGAGGCGCTCAACGAGACGGCCGTGGGCGTGGACTTCCCCGAGGCCAAGGAGCGCTTCGCGCGGCTGCGCGAGGCGGTGCGGCTGATCAGGGCGCTGTGGGAGGGCGAGCGGGTCACCTTCGAGGGCGACTTCTACCGGCTGCACGACGCCACGGTGTACGACCGGCCCACCACCCCGGTGCCGATCTACGTCGCCGGGGGCGGGCCGGGCGTGACGAAGTACGCCGGCCGCGCCGGCGACGGCTACATCTGCACCTCCGGCAAGGGCATGGACCTGTACCGCGAGACGCTGCTGCCCTCCCTGCAGGAGGGGCTGGCCGCGGCCGGTCGCGACGAGGCCTCGATCGACCGCACCATCGAGATCAAGGTCTCCTTCGACGAGGACCCCGACCGCGCGCTGGAGAACTGCCGGTTCTGGGCGCCGCTGTCGCTGACGCCGGAGCAGAAGGCCAGCGTGCACGACCCGGTGGAGATGGCGCGGCTGGCCGACGAGCTGCCCATCGAGCAGGTCGCCAAGCGCTGGATCGTGGCCTCCGACCCCGCCGACGTGGCGCGCGCGGTGCAGGAGTACGTCGACGCGGGCTTCACGCACCTGGTCTTCCACGCCCCCGGGCACGACCAGTCCCGGTTCCTGTCGCAGTTCACCGCCGACGTCGTCCCGCTGCTGCGCGCCGGCTGAGGGGGCAGGCGCCCCGGTGCCCGGCGGGGGCACCGGGGCGCT
>NZ_JBJLSG010000252.1:0-4674 GCF_050871925.1 Kineococcus gurbantunggutensis | reverse complement strand
CAGCGCGGTCCTCATCGGCGGGCACGACCCCTGGGCGGCGTGCGTGAACCGCCCCGCGGGGTTCCTGGACGCCGCGCTCTAGACACCCCCCGACCCCGCCCCCGACCCCGCCCCCGACCTCGACGCGAGCGCGGTCCGGCCGGGCGCCGCCGCGGGTGCGGGCCGGTCGGGGGCGGGCTAGCGTCGAGCGCGAGGTCGAACCACGGCCCACGCGGCTCCCGCCGGCGTGGACGCCGGCGGGAGCGGACCTGCAGGGAGCTCTCCGTGGCGGGAACCTGGTTGCTCGGCCCCGGCGGCGGCACCGACGCCGCCCCTCCGGTGGCGGTCCTCGTGGCCGTCGACGACGGCGACGTCGACGTGCGGTCCTCCCTCGCCGAGCTGGCGCGGCTGGCCGACACCGACGGGGTGGCCGTCGCCGAGACCGTCGTGCAGCGCCGCGAGCACCCCGACCCCGCCACGTACGTGGGGTCCGGGACGGTGCAGGCGGTGCGCGAGGCGGTCGAGCGCACCGGCGCGTCGCTGGTGGTGTGCGACGACGAGCTCTCCCCCGCGCAGGTGCGCACCCTGGAGGACCGGGTCGGCGCGCGCGTGGTGGACCGCACCGCGCTCATCCTCGACGTCTTCGCCGAGCACGCCCGCAGCAGCGAGGGCCGCACCCAGGTGGAGCTGGCGCAGATCGCCTACCAGCTGCCGCGCCTGCGCGGGCGCGGCACCGGGATGTCGCGCATCGGCGGCGGCCGCGTCGCCGGCGGCGCCGGCATCGGCGTGCGCGGTCCCGGTGAGATGCGCCTGGAGTCCGAGCGGCGCCGCCTGCGCCGCCGCGCCGGGGAGCTGCGCCGGCGCACCCGCGACATCGCCGCCCGGCGCGAGCGCACCCGCACCCGCCGCCGGCGCGACCGGGTGCCCTCGGTGGCGATCACCGGCTACACCAACGCGGGCAAGTCGGCGCTGCTGAACCGCCTGACCGCCGCCGAGGTCGAGGTGCGCGACGAGCTGTTCGCCACGCTGGACCCGACGGTGCGCCGCCTCGTCGTGGACGGAGCCGCGTTCACCGTCACCGACACGGTCGGCTTCGTGCGCAACCTGCCCCACCAGCTCGTCGACGCCTTCCGCTCCACGCTGGAGGAGGTCGTGGGCGCCGACCTCGTCGTGCACGTCGTGGACGCGAGCGCGCCGGACGCGATGGCGCAGGTGACCACGGTGCGCGGCGTGCTGCACGAGATCGGCGCCTCGCACCTGCCGGAGGTCCTCGTGCTCAACAAGGTCGACGTCGCCCCGGCGGAGTGGGTCGACGCGCTGCGCCGCGCCTACCCCGGCGCCCCGGCGGTGTCGGCGCTGACCGGCGAGGGGGTGCCGGAGCTGCGGCACCTGCTGGCGCGGCGGGTGCACGAGCTGGCCGGGGCGCACGGGCACCCGGGCGAGGAGGCGGCGGACCGGGACGGGGACGACCCGGTGGGTCGGGACGGGGACCGGGACGACGTGGTGGACCTGCGGGAGGGCCCCCTCCGGGGGAGCGGGCGGGACGCCGCGCAGGACGCCGGGCGGGTGCCCCGCTGACGCTGGCCGCGCACCGGCCGCGCACCGGCCGCGCACCGGCCTGAGCCGCCGGGGACCGCGCCGGCGCCTCACCCGTCGGAGTAGCGCGCCCGCCGCTCGGCCTCGCGCGGGTCCGGGCCGCGCACCAGGGTGCGCAGGTCCGCCGCGGTGCCGGCCACGGCGACGTCGCCGTCGCGGTCGGTGCGCAGCACCCGTGCGCCCAGGCCACGCAGCAGCGCCAGGGTCGCGGGGGCGGGGTGGCCGTAGTCGTTGGCCGCGCCGACCTCCACCAGCGCCACCCGCGGGCGCAGCGCCGCGTACAGCTCCGGCTCCTGCCGGCCCGAGCCGTGGTGGGCGACCTTGACGACGTCCACGGCCGTCCCGCCGGGCCAGCGGGCGGCGCCGCGCAGCAGCCGCCGCTGGCCGTCCGGCTCCAGGTCACCGGTCAGCAGCACCCGCACCCCGGCCACCTCGGCCAGCAGCACCGCGCTGGCGTCGTTGACCTGCGAGGAGTCCGGGTCGGGGGTGCCGGCGACGCCGGGCGCGGGGGCCAGGACGGTCCAGCTCACCGCGCCGGCCGTGCCGCTGCGCCCGGCGGAGGCGGTGCCCACCTCCGCCCCGCCGCCGGCGGCGACCTCGGCCACCCGCCGGGAGGCCGGCTGCACGGCCAGCGGGGAGACCAGCACCCGGGCCACCTCGCGCCCGCGCACCGCGCCCGCCAGGCCGTCGACGTGGTCGGCGTGCGGGTGGGTGAGCACCACCGCGTCCAGGCGCCGCACGTCCAGGCGCCGCAGGCAGCCGTCGACGAGCTCGGCGTCGGGACCGGCGTCCACGAGCACCGCCGCGCGCGGCCCGGAGCGCAGCACGACGGCGTCGCCCTGCCCGACGTCGCAGCCCACCACCAGCCAGTCCGGCGCCGGCCACGGCCCGGCCGGCCCGCCCCAGCGCGGGGCGCAGCGCACCAGCAGCGCCGCGCACAGCACCAGCGCGAGCGCGGCCGCCGGCAGCCGCCGGCGGCGCGCGCCGGGGCGGCGGCCGCGCAGCACCAGGGCGAGGGCGGCGACGAGCAGCACCGTGCCGGCCGCGACGACGAGGGCCCCGGCGGCGCCGGCGGGCAGCGGCAGCGCCACCGGCACGTCCGCGGCCCGGTGCGCCACCAGCGCGACCCACCGCACCGCCAGGCCGGCGGGCAGCACCACGACGGCGGCCGCGGCCGGCCACACGGCCGCCACGAGGGTGGTCACCAGCCCGAGCACCGTGGCGGGGGCGACGGCGGGGGCGGCCAGGACGTTGACCGGCAGCGACAGCGGGTTCACCGACGGGGTGAGCAGCGCCGCGACGGGACCGCACGCCGCCTGCGCGGCGGCCGGGACCGCGAGGGCGTGGGCCAGCGCGCCCGGCACGCCGGCGCGCTGCAGGCGCTGCGCCCAGGGGCGGGCCAGCAGCAGCAGGCCGGCGGTGGCGAGGACCGAGAGCGCGAAGCCCGCCTCGCGGGCCAGCCAGGGGTCGGCCACCAGCAGCACCAGCACCGCGCCGGCGAGCACCGGCACTCCGCGCGCGGGCCGGCCGGCGAGCAGCCCGGCCAGGCCGACGGCGCCCATGACGGCGGCGCGCAGCACGCTCGGCTCGGGGTGGGCGAGCACGACGAACCCGGCCAGCCCGGCCGCGGCGGCCAGCAGCCGCACCCGGCGCCCCAGGCCCAGCCGGGACGCGGCGAGCACCAGGGCGCCGACGACGAGGGTGGTGTTGGCCCCGCTGACGGCCGTCAGGTGGCTCAGCCCCACCGCGCGCATGTCGGCCTCCAGGTCCGCCGGCAGCGCGGAGGTGTCGCCGACGACGAGGCCGGGCAGCAGCCCGCGCGCGTCGGCGGGCAGGTGGGCGCAGGCCGCGCGCAGCCCGGCGCGCAGCCGCTCGGCGGCGCGGTGCGCGGCGCCGGGGGGCGCGGCGGGCCGCGGGGCGCCGCGCGCGTGCAGCAGCACCACGGCCCGCTCCCCCGGCTCGGCCGGAGCCAGGCGCGCGGTCAGGCGCACCCGGGTGCCGACCGCGGCGCGCCAGGAGGCGGCGTCGGCGAACGCGGTGGCGGGGGCGGCGACCTCGAGGTGCTGCCCGCGCACCAGCACCGCGCTCAGGCGCACGTCGACGGCCACGCGGGCGGGGGCGCCGGGGCGGGCGCTGCGCAGCGCGCGCGGCTCGGAGCGCACCTCGGCCTCGACCAGCGCGACGGCGCGCTGCTGCGCCCGCAGCGGCAGCTCGCCCGTGGTGGCGCGCGCCTGCTGGACCGCCGTGGAGGCCAGCACGGCGGCCACCGCGGTGAGCACCAGCAGGGCGGTGCCCCCGCGCCGGCGCAGCACCACGACCGCGGTGAGCAGCAGCGCGCCGGCGGTGGCGGCCAGCGCGGCGGTGGCGGGGCGCGGCGCGGTGGGCGCCCACGCGGCGGCGGCCCACCCGGCGAGCGCGGCGGCGACCAGCCGCAGGTCCAGCGGCGGCGCGGGGCGCCCGTCCGCCCCGGCGGGCCCCGCGGCGGAGGGGTCGGGTGCGGTGCTCACACCCGCACCAGGTCGCGGACGCCGTCGAGCAGCTTGGGGCCGATGCCCTGCACCTCCCCCAGCTCCTCCACGGAGGTGAAGCGCCCGTTGGCCTGCCGCCAGGAGACGATCCGGCCGGCGAGGACCTCGCCCACCCCGGGCAGCGCGTCGAGCTGCTCGGCGGTGGCGGCGTTCAGGTCCAGCGGACCGGCCGGCACTGCTGCACCGCCCGCGCCCGGACCCCCGCCCGTGGTGCCGACAGCGGGAGCCGGGGCCGGGGCCTGCCCCGGGGCCGGGACGAGGACCTGCTCGCCGTCGACGAGGGGGCGGGCGAGGTTCAGCGCGTCCAGGTCGGCGTCGGGCGCGGGACCGCCGGCGGCGCTCAGCGCGTCCGCGACGCGGCCGCCGGCGGGCAGGCTCACCAGGCCGGGGCTCAGCACGCGCCCGGCCACGTGCACGACGACCGTGCCGGTGGGCGTGGCGACGAGGGAGGTGGCCGGGGACGGCGCGGTCTGCGCACCCGGACCACCGGGGGGGGGGGGGGGGCGGGGGGGGGGGGGGGGGGGGGGGGGGGGGGGGGGGGGGGGGGGGGGGGGGGGGGGGGGCCGCGCCC
>NZ_JBJLSG010000251.1:0-4691 GCF_050871925.1 Kineococcus gurbantunggutensis | reverse complement strand
CCCCGCACCGCCGCCGGTGCGGGGGCGTCGCCGCGCCCGGGGACCGCGAACCCCGCGGACCCAGCGGATCCCGCGAACCCCGTGGCCCGGGGGCGCGGCGCTGGTGTGGGATGGCCCGGTGAGCACCCACCACCTCGACCCCGGCCCGGGCCTGGTCACCGACGTCTTCGACCCCGCCCGCCCGCCCGTGCTGACGGTGCGCCCCGGCGACGACCTGCGCGTGCGCACCCTGGACTGCAACGGCTACGGCGCGCGCTTCGAGGGGGACCGCGAACCGCCGCGGATGCTGCCCTCCGGGCGCGGGCACTGCCTGGCCGGCCCGATCGCGGTGGAGGGCGCCCGCCCCGGCGACGTGCTGGCGGTGACGCTGCGCTCGCTGCGCACCGACGGGTGGGGCTGGACGGTGGCGGGGATGCCCACGCCCCTCAACGAGCGCCTGGGCGCCACGGAACCCACCCGCCTGCTGTGGGAGGTCGACGACGAGTCCGGCACCGCCGTGGACGCCCACGGGTTCCGGGTGCCCGTCGCCCCGTTCCTCGGCGTGGTGGGCACCACGCCCGCCGAACCCGGCGAGCACTCCACGATCCCGCCGCGGCCCGGCACCGGCGGCAACGTCGACTGCCGCTCCCTGGTCGCCGGCAGCACCCTGTACCTGCCGGTGCAGGTGGAGGGGGCCCTGCTGTGCCTGGGCGACGGGCACGCCGCCCAGGGCGACGGCGAGGTGGGCGGCACCGCGATCGAGTGCGGCATGACCACGGAGCTGACGGTCGACCTGGTGCCCGCCCCCGCGCTGCCGGGCGTGCACGCGGTCACCCCCGACGAGCGCATCGCGTTCGGGTTCGACGCCGACCTCAACGCCGCCACCGACGCCGCCCTGGACGGGATCGTCACGTGGGTGGCCGCCGAGCTCGGCGTCCCGCGCACCCGGGCGCTGGCGTACGCGAGCACCTGCGTGGACCTGCGCGTCACCCAGGTCGCGAACCGGACGTGGGGCGTGCACGCGGCCTGGCCGCGCACCGCCCTGCGCCGGCCGGCCTGAGGGACCCGCGAGGCTCCCCGCGACGCACGACGCCCCGGCCCCCCGCGGTGCGGGGGACCGGGGCGCGGGTGCGCGGGATCAGGCCGGGGCGCCCACGTTCATCTGGTCCGGGTCGGCGCCGACGCGGCCGTCGGCGCGGTCCAGGCCGCCGATCTGCGCCATGTCCGCGGTGGACAGCTCGAAGTCGAAGACGTCGATGTTCTCGCGGATGCGCTCGGGGGTCACCGACTTCGGGATGACCAGGTTGCCGAGCTGCACGTGCCAGCGCAGCACCACCTGGGCGGGGGTCTTGCCGTGCGCCCGCGCCAGCGCGGTGACGGCCGGGTCGTCGATGACGCCCTTGCCGGAGGACAGCGGGCTGTACGCCTCGGTGACGATCTGGTGCTGGGCGTCGACGGCGCGCAGCTCGGCCTGCTGGAAGAAGGGGTGCAGCTCGACCTGGTTGACGGCCGGGACGACGCTCGTCTCGCCCATCAGGTGCGCCAGGTGGTGCGGCTGGAAGTTGGAGACGCCGATCGCGCGGGCACGGCCGTCGGCGTAGATCTTCTCGAACGCCTTGTAGGTGTCCACGTAGGCGCCGGCGGCCGGCACCGGCCAGTGGATGAGGTACAGGTCGACCGAGTCCAGGCCCAGCTTGGCCAGGCTCGCGTCGAAGGCGCGCAGCGTGGAGTCGTAGCCCTGCTCGGCGTTCCAGAGCTTGGTGGTGACGAACAGCTCCTCGCGGGCGATGCCGGAGGACGCGATCGCGCGGCCCACGCCCGCCTCGTTGCCGTAGATGGCGGCGGTGTCGATGTGGCGGTACCCCGCCTCCAGCGCGGTCTCGACGGCCGGGACGACCTCGTCGTCGCCGACCTGCCACACGCCGAAGCCGAGCTGGGGGACGGTCACGCCGTTGTTGAAGGTGAGCTGGGGAACGCTGGGTGCCATGCCGGCCAGACTATGCGCCGGCGCGTGAGAGCGCGCTCACGGGGGCGGCTGCTCGGCCAGGGAACCCGAGGCGTCCACGGCCGTCCACGCCCGCCGCACCACCGGCTCGCAGCCCTCCCCGTTGACCGCCCACTCCCGCGGCACCACCCGCGCGTGCGCGTCGACCACCACCACCCCGGCCGCGTCGTGGACCTCCAGGTCCACGCCCACCGGGTCCCCGCCCAGCGCGTCGTGCTGCACGAACACCTGCGCCCCCTCCGCCTCCGTCAGCACCCGCCGCGAGCAGACCCCGTCCACGCAGGCGGTGACCTCCCACGGGCGCGGGTTCGCCGCGGGCAGCAGGCTCAGGTCGAAGGAGACGCCCGGGTCCGCGCCCTGGCCGGGGCACCCGCGCCCCGAGCACGCGCCCGCCGCCGCGGCGGCCAGGAGCGCGGCGGCCAGCGCCAGCGCTGCGCGTCGGTGCACGCGCCCATCATCGCCCGCGCCCGCCCGCCCCGCGTGCCGGCCGGGCGGAGGCGCTGGCGCCGGCCAGCGCCACCCCCGCCAGGACCACGACCCCGCCGGCGACCTGCGCCGCCTGCAGCCGCTGCCCGCCGGCCAGCGCCAGCAGCGCGGTGAACACCGTGATGAGGTTCAGGAACACCCCGGCCCGCCCGGGCGGGACGACCCGCAGCGCCCGGTTCCACAGCAGGTACGACAGCACCGAGGGGCACGCGGCGATGAACACCAGCGCCCACGCCACCGGGGCGGTGCCCGGCAGGGCCGGGCCGCCGGCCGCCAGCGAGAGGGGGGCGAGCATCAGGACGGTCAGCAGCGCCTGCAGGGCGGTGGAGGTGATCGGCGGCACGCGCGGCGCCCGCCGGCCCAGGACGGTGTACGCCGTCCAGGAGGCGATCGCGCCGAGCATGAGGACGTCGCCGGCGCCGGGCGGGCCGGTCAGCAGCGCGCGGGGGTCGCCGCGGCTGAGCACCACCAGGACCCCGGCCAGGGCCAGCAGGACCCCGGCGGTGCTGGCCACCGTCAGCCTCTCGCGCAGGAACAGCGCCGCGGCCAGGGTGATGAGGGCGGGGTTGAACGCGTTGACCAGGGAGGCGTGGAACGCGTCGGTGAACCGCAGCGCGGTGTAGAGCAGCAGGTTGTAGCCGAGCAGGCCGGTGCCGCTGAGGGCCAGCAGCCACGGCCAGCGCCGGGCCACCTCGCGCCAGCGGGGCCGCTCGAGGACCTGCGCCAGCACCAGCAGCGGCACCACCGCCAGCGACCAGCGCAGCAGGACCAGGCTGAGCGGGTCCAGCGCGGCCACGGCCCCGGCGCCGACGACGTAGTTGCCGGCCCAGAACGCCGTGGCCGCCAGCAGCGAGGCGACCGCCGGCGCCGTCCCGGCGCGCACGCCGGCCCCCGCCCGCCTCAGCCGCGGGAGCGGTCCGCCAGGAACTCCGCGATGCGCCCGACGGCGACCTCCAGGTCCTCCACGCGCGGCAGCGTGACGATGCGGAAGTGGTCCGGCTTGGGCCAGTTGAAACCGGTGCCCTGCACCACGAACACGTGCTGCTGCTCCAGCAGGTCCAGGATGAGCTGGTAGTCGTCGTCGACCCGGTGCACCTCCGGATCCAGGCGCGGGAAGCAGTACAGCGCCCCGCGCGGGCGCACGCAGCTCACCCCGGGGATCTCGTTGAGCAGCTCCCACGTGCGCCGAGCCTGCTCGGCCAGCCGCCCGCCGGGCAGCACCAGGTCGTTGATGGACTGGTGCCCGCCCAGGGCGGCCTGCACGGCGTGCTGCGCCGGCACGTTCGCGCACAGGCGCATGTTCGCCAGCAGGTCCAGGCCCTCGATGTACCCGCGCGCGTGCCCGGTGGGCCCGGAGACGACCATCCAGCCGGAGCGGAAACCCGCGACCCGGTACGCCTTGGAGAGCCCGTTGAACGTCAGGCACATCAGGTCCGGGGCCAGCGCCGCGGTGGACACGTGCGTGGCGCCGTCGTAGAGGACCTTCTCGTAGATCTCGTCGGAGAGCACCAGCAGGCCGTGCTCGCGCGCCACGCCGAGCAGGTCCTGCAGCACCTCGGTGCCGTACACCGCGCCCGTGGGGTTGTTGGGGTTGATGACGACCACGGCCTTGGTGCGCGGGGACACCTTCGAGCGCAGGTGCTCCACGTCGGGCATCCAGTCCGCGGACTCGTCGCACAGGTAGTGCACCGCGCGCCCGCCGGCCAGGCTGACCGCCGCCGTCCACAGCGGGTAGTCCGGCGCCGGCACCAGGACCTCGTCGCCCTCGTCCAGCAGCGCCTGCATCGCCATGACGATGAGCTCGCTGACGCCGTTGCCCATGTAGACGCCGTCGACGTCGACCCCGGTGATCCCCTTGGACTCCGCGTGCTGCACCACCGCGCGCCGGGCCGAGAGCAGGCCCTTGCTGTCGCTGTAGCCCTGCGCCACCGGCAGGTTCGCGATGATGTCCTCCAGCAGCTCCGGCGGCGCCTCGAAGCCGAACGGCGCGGGGTTGCCGATGTTCAGCTTGAGGACCCGGTGCCCGGCCTGCTCCAGCTCCTGGGCCCGCGTCAGCGCGGGCCCGCGCACGTCGTACAGGACGTCGGAGAGCTTCGAGGACTGACCCAGGTGCACCACGCACCCATCCTGCCACCGGGCCCGCCGCGGGGGGGGGGGGGGGCGCGCGGGGCGGGCGGGGGGGGGGGGGGGGGGGGGGGGGGGGGGGGGGGGGGGGGGGGGG
>NZ_JBJLSG010000250.1:0-4778 GCF_050871925.1 Kineococcus gurbantunggutensis | reverse complement strand
ACCCGGAGGAAGATCTTTCAGGAAGGGGTGACACCCGCTGCGAGAACCGGCCGGTTCCCCGTCCGTTCCTCCCCGCCGCGCGGTGTGACCACCACGTTAACGACACCCCACCACCCGGTCAAATCGCGGCGAGGTCACCGGGCACCGGGGGCAGGGCGGGCACGGCGACGCCGTCCTCCAGCTGCTGGGCGAGCTGCTCGAGGGCGCGGCGCAGGGCGCTGCGCCCGGCCACCTCCCGCAGCGCGCGGCCTGCCAGGACCGCCTGGTCGGCCGCGGCGTCCTCGGGCAGCAGCACGGCGTCGGCGACCCCCGCGAAGCGGTGCAGGGCGGCCGCCACGCGCCGGGGCGCGGGCGCCCCGACGGCCGAGGCGCGCATGCGGGAGAGCACCGCGACGGCGGGGACGCCGGGAGCCACCTCCTCCAGGCGCTGCCAGGTGCGGATCCAGCGCTGCAGCCCCACGGGGTCCGCGGCGCCCACGACGAGCACCACGTCCGCGGCCTCCAGCGCCACCCGCGCCGCCGCGTCGCGGTCACTGCCCTCGTCGTCGTCCAGGCCGCCGGGGAGGTCGAGCACCAGCCAGTCGGCGCTGCCCGCGGCGACCTCCAGGACCCGCCGCAGCCCCACGGGCCGCAGCTCCGACCACCGGCGGGGGTCGGGCGAGCCGGTCAGCACCGCCAGGCCCGGCAGCACCACGGCCGCGTGCCGCTGCAGGGTGCGCGCGTCGAGCCGGCCCTCGGTGGCGGCCCGCACGGCCGCCATCACCCCGGGGGCGTCGTCGAGCAGGCCGAGCAACTGGGCCACGCAGGCGCCGCGCGTGTCCAGGTCCGCCAGGACGGTGACGGCACCGGTCGCGGCCAGCTCCGCGGCCAGGTTGACCGCCACCGTGGAGCGCCCGGTCGAACCTGGCGGACCCCAGACGGCGACCGTGCGCCCGGGTCCTCCCGGTGCACCCTCCTCCGGCTCCCCCGGGGCGGTCGTCCCCGGCGCGGCCCCGTCGGGGGCGGTCGCACCCGGCACGGCGCTGCGGGCGCGTTCCTCCTGCGCGGCCGCGGGGTGCCCGACGGCCTCGGCGGCGGCGACCGCGGCGCGGGCCAGCACGGCGGGGTCCTCCCCCGCCCCCGCGAAGCGCCGGGCGCCCAGGGCGCGCCACCGGTGCTCCAGGGCCCCGGCCGCGTCCCCGTCGGGCAGCACCACCAGCAGGCCCACGCCGTGGCGCTGCAGCGCGTCCACGGCCTCGGCGTCCGCCCCCGGCAGGTCGGCGCCCAGCACCGCCACCCGGGCGAGCCCCGCGCCGGCCGCGGCGAGCACCTCGGCGAGGTCGGCGCAGCGGCGGACCACGACCACCTCGCGGCGCAGGGGCTCCCAGCCGGCGACGATGCGGGCCTCCGGCGAGCCGGGCACGGCCACCAGCACCGGCAGGCTCACGAGGGGGCCCCGGCGCTGCCGGGCACCGGTACCAGGACCACATCGGCCTCGACGGCCAGTGCCCGCAGCACGTCCGGCAGGGCGCCCTGCGGCACCAGCACCTGCACGTCCGCGCCCGAGGCGGCGGCCAGGGCCGCCGAGCGCGGGCGCACCGCGACGACCTCCGCCGCGGTCACCAGCTGCTCGGGCCGGGGCCGGCCGTCCTCCCCCGTCGCCCCGGAGGACGGGGCGATCTGCCCACCGGCGCCGTCGGCGGGCCAGGCCACCCACACGTCCGCCAGCGCCCCGGTGCGCACCCCGTCGGGCAGGGCGCCGGCCAGGGGCAGGCTCACCGCCCGCTCCACCAGGTCCCCGGCGGGCACCACGGCCGAGCGCGGCAGCAGCTCGCCGGCCGACAGCCCGCGCAGCGCCACCCAGCCGGAGGCGGGCGGTTCGTCGGCGGGCAGGTAGGCGGCGGCGGTGGCCCCCTCGACGGAGACCTGCGCGACGCGCAGCTGCGCGGTGCCCAGCGCGCTGCCGGCCCCCACCGGCACCGCGACGGCCCACACCCCCGTCGTGGCCCGGGCCGCCTCGACGGTGCGCGCACCCAGCACCACCGAACCCAGCACCAGGGCCAGCCCCACCAGCAGCCGCGGGTCGCGCCACGACGGGGCGCGCAGCCTGCGCGCCCGCTCCGCCGTCGTGCCCTCCCGGCGCGGCGGCACCGCCCCCGGCGTCGTCCTCGTGCGCACCCGCGCCCCCTCCCGGTCCGCGCCGGACCGCCCGGTCGCGACGGCCATGGTGGCCCCGGCGGACCAGCGGCCCGGGCCGTCGTCCACAGGTCACCCGAACGGTCCAGGGGGCGGGGGCGGGCGTGCGAGGATGCGCCACGCCGCCGCCGCGCCGGTGGCCGCCGACCCGCTCCCGGACAGGAGACACCGTGCCCGCCCGCTTCCTCCCGCTCGCGGACGTCGCCGAGACCCTGGCCATCTCCTCGGCGCAGGCCTACGCCCTGGTGCGCAGCGGCGAGCTGCCGGCCATCAAGGTGGGCGGGCGCGGTCAGTGGCGCGTCGAGGAGTCGCAGCTCGAGGCGTACATCGAGCGCATGTACGCGCAGACCCGGGAGAGCGCCCAGACCGCGCAGCAGGGCACCCGCTCCTCCTGACCGCGGCCTGACCCCCGCCTGACCCCTCCCCGCCCCCGCACCGGGCCGCCACGGCGGCCCTCGGCCCGGGAGCGGCCGGTGCTCACCCCAGTTCGGTGACGCTCAGCAACGACGCGTGCGGCACCGTCACCGCCTCCACCCCGCGCTCGGCGGGCACGGCCACGTCGACGTGGTCGGCCCCCACCCGCGAGAGCCGCCCGCGCAGGTCCGCGGCCCGGGTGCGCACCAGCACGCCGACGTCGGCGCCGGCCAGCGCGCGCAGCGCCAGCACCAGCGTGCGGCGCGCCACCACCGGCCCCGGCGGGCTGCTGCGGCGCGCGAGCCCGCGCACGGCGCACACCGCGGCCGTCGGCACCAGCACCTGGCGCGGTGCGGGGGCGCCGGCGGCCAGGAGCACCCAGCCGGGCCCGGCGGCCCGCACCGGCCCGGCCACCCAGCCGCCGTCCGCCAGCTGCACCGACAGCTCCCCGTCCGTGGCCAGCAGCCGGCCCAGCAGGTCCACGGAGGCGACGTCGCGAACCCGGCGGTCGGCCACCTCCGCCTCCCGCTCGAGCCGCTGGGCGTGCGCGAGGCGGGCGTCGAGGTCGGCGAAGAGGTCGTCCCAGCGCACGTCCCCACGCTACGGGCGCTCACGGGGCGTCAGACCGGTGCCGCCGAACGAGCGGTGTGCGGCGCCTGTGCTGGCCCTGAGACACCACCCGTCGGTACACAAGCCGCACCAAACAGCAGCAAACGGCACGATTGAGCACTTAACGAGGCCGAACGGCTGCCTCCCCCATCGGAAGGAGTCCCGTGCCCCGCACCCGCCGCCCCGGGCCGGCGCGCACCGGTGCCGTCCTGGCCGTCGGCGCCCTGCTCGCGGCCGCGCCCGCCGCCGGCGCGGCCGGCCTGGCGCTGCTGACCGCCCCGGCCGCCCGGGCGGCGCTGGCCGGCACGGCCGGCGCCGCGGACCTGCTCGTGGCCCTGTGCGGTGCCGGCGCGTGCCTGGTGCTGAGCGCGCTGACCGGCAGCGTGCTGCTGGCCGCGCGCGCCGAGGCCCGCGACCGCGCGCACCGCCCCGGCCGGCCCGCGGCCGCCGCGCCCGGCGGGACGCCCGGCGTGCCGCCCCTCGTGCGCCGCGCCGTCGCGCTGGCCGTGGGCCTGGCCCTCGGCGGGGCCGCCGCGACGGCCGCCTCCGCGGCGCCCCGGGTGCCCGTGCCCGACGCCGGGTGGGCGGCCGCCGCGCCGCTGCAGCCGGGGGCGCCGGCGAGCGTCGGGGCCCCCGCCCTCGCCCCGGAACCCGGGTGGGCGGCGCTGCCGGACGCCCCCGCGGTGCCCGAGCTGCCCCGCGCCGAGCTGCCCGGCGGCACCCGGCCCGCCGACGAGGGCGCGCAGGTCGTCGTCCAGCGCGGGGACAGCCTGTGGTCGCTGGCCAGGGCGCTGAGCGGCCCCGGCGCCGCGCCCGCCGACGTCCTGCGGGCGCAGGAGCACCTGTACGCCCTCAACGCCGACGTCATCGGCGCCGACCCCGACCTGCTGCTGCCCGGTCAGGTCCTCCGGCTGCCCTGACCGGACGCTCCGCCCGCACCGGCCCCACCCGCACCACGCTCGACCCACGACCCCCAGGAGGTCCCCCGTGCCCGCGACCGCGGCCCTGCTCGTCGACGACCCCACCGCGGCCCCCATCCGCTCCGCCCCCCGCCTGCGGCGCTACCCGGTGCCGCTGGCCGCCCCGCCGCTGGTGGGCGAGCCGGGCGCGGTGACCAGCGTGCTCACGCACCTGAGCCCCGACCAGGGCGTGCTGGAGCTGGACCTGCCGCGCCGCGGCCCGCGCGCGGAGCTGCCCGAGGTGGGCGGGTGGACCAGGGGCTACCTCGTGGTGCTCCTGGAGGTGCTCAGCGGCCACCGCCCGCCGCAGCAGCTGCTGCGCTGGTCGGCCGCGGACGTCTACGCCGACGTGCAGCGCCGCGCGGTCCTGGGCGCCCGGCTGCGCGGCGGGCGCGCCGCCCCCGGCCCGCGCCCGCACGTGCTGCGGGTGCTGCCGTGCGCCCTGGACGCCGGGACCGTGGAGGTCGGCGCGGTGGTGCGCTGCGGCGAGCGGGTGCGCGCCCTGGCGCTGCGCGTGGAGCGCCGCCACGAGCGCTGGCGCGTCACCGCCCTGGAGGTGGGCTGAGCCGCGCCGCGGCCGGGCGGCACGACGGCCCGCCCCCGGGGGACCGGGGACGGGCC
>NZ_JBJLSG010000249.1:0-4819 GCF_050871925.1 Kineococcus gurbantunggutensis | reverse complement strand
AGGGCCGGTCCCCCCGCGGGGGGACCGGCCCTTCGTGGTGAGCTGCTGCTCAGGCGGCGCTGCCGGCCTTGGCGGCGGCCTTCGCGATGGCCGACTTGCGGTTCGCGGCCTGGTTCTTGTGGATCACGCCCTTGCTGACGGCCTTGTCCAGCTTGCGGCTGGCGTGCTTCAGCGCGGCCTGCGCCTTCTCGGCGTCGCCGGCGGCGGTGGCCTCGCGGACCGCGCGCACGGCGGTGCGCAGCTCGGACTTGACGGCCTTGTTGCGCAGGCGCGCCTTCTCGGCGGTCAGGATGCGCTTCTTCTGGGACTTGATGTTCGCCACGGGGCGTCCGTCTCCTTGCGGTCGAGCTGTCGGTGTCAGAGGGCGGCCGGGACACCTGGACTCCGGCGTGGGGGACCGGGGGGGAGGGTGATCGGCCGTGACCTCCGCACGAGGAGGCGAAGGCGTCGTCCAGAGTACCAGTGCGGGGCCGGGGCCCGGACCGCCGCCCGCCGCTGCGGTGCCCGCCGCAGCGCCCTCGCGGTGCCCGCCGCAGCCCCCTCGCGGCGCCCGGTGCGGCACCCGCCGGGGCGCTCCGCGCGGCGCCCGGCGGCAGTTAACCGGCGGGAAACGTGGGGGCCCTACGGTCCGCGCCATGGGCGACGTCTTCGAGGGCTACCGGGACTCCCCGGTGGGGTGGGCCGCCGGCCGGGCGGTCGACGAGATGCTCGGCGCGGACGGCGCACCGCGCCCGGAGTGGGCGCCGCTGTTCGCGACCCTGCGGGACCTGCCGGCCACGGAGCTGCTGGCCCGCGCCGACCAGCTGGCCAGCACCTTCCTGGACCGCGGCGTGACCTTCGACTACGCCGGCGAGGAGCGGCCCTTCCCGCTGGACGTGGTGCCGCGGATCATCGAGGCGCAGCAGTGGGCGGTCGTCGAGCGCGGCGTGGCGCAGCGGGTGCGGGTCCTGGAGGCCTTCCTGGCCGACGTGTACGGGCCGATGCAGGTCGTGCGCGACGGCGTCGTGCCGCGCCGGGTGATCACCTCCTCCAGCCACTTCCACCGCGCCGCGGTGGGCGTGGAGCCCGGCGGCGGGGTGCGCGTGCACGTCGCCGGCATCGACCTGGTGCGCGACGAGCACGGCGACTTCCGCGTCCTGGAGGACAACGTCCGGGTGCCCAGCGGCGTCAGCTACGTGCTGGAGAACCGCCAGGCGATCACGCAGGCGCTGCCCGAGGCGCTGCAGGCGCACCGGGTGCACCCGGTGGCGGACTACCCCCAGACGCTGCTGGCGGCGCTGCGCGCCAGCGCCCCGGACGGCGTGGACGACCCGACCGTGGTCGTGCTGACCCCCGGCGTGTACAACTCCGCCTACTTCGAGCACTCCCTGCTGGCGCGGGCGATGGGCGTGGAGCTGGTGGAGGGCCGGGACCTGGTCTGCCGCGGCAACCGCGTGCACATGCGCACCACCGCCGGCGAGCGGCGCGTGGACGTGGTGTACCGCCGCGTCGACGACGAGTTCCTGGACCCGGTGCACTTCCGCCGCGACTCGGTGCTGGGGGTGGCCGGCATCCTCAACGCCGCGCGCGCCGGCGGGGTGAGCATCGCCAACGCCGTGGGCAACGGCGTCGCCGACGACAAGCTCGTCTACACGTACGTGCCGGACCTGACGAAGTACTACCTGGGCGAGGAGCTCGTCCTGGGCAACGTGCCCACGTACCGCTTCGAGATCCCCGCCGAGCGCGAGGAGGCGCTGGACCGCCTCGCCGAGCTCGTCGTCAAGCCGGTGGACGGCTCCGGCGGCAAGGGCCTGGTGGTGTGCCCGGACGCCTCGCGCGAGGAGCTGGACGCGCTGCGCGCGCGGGTGCTGGCGGACCCGCGCGGCTGGATCGCCCAGCCGGTGGTGGCGCTGTCGACGGTGCCGACGCTGGCCGGCGGGCAGCTGCGCCCGCGGCACGTTGACCTGCGCCCCTTCGCCGTCAACGACGGCTCGACGGTGCGGGTGCTGCGCGGCGGGCTGACCCGGGTGGCGCTGCGGGAGGGGTCGCTGGTGGTGAACTCCAGCCAGGGCGGCGGCTCGAAGGACACCTGGGTGCTGGCCGCCGAGGGCGAGGCGCTGGAGGGCGCCGGGCCGGTGCCCGCCCCGGCGGTGCGCGCGCCGGGGGCGCCCGCGCCGGCGGGGGCGCACCACCTGGCCGACGCCGGTCCCGGCGGCGCGGGCGAGCAGGCCCAGCAGCAGCAGCAGGAGCAGCAGCAGGAGCAGCGCCAGGAGCAGCGGCTGCGCGGGGGTCGGGGGGGTGCGTCGGCGTGCTGAGCCGCATCGCGGAGTCGCTGTTCTGGATCGGGCGCTACGTGGAGCGGGCGGACTCCACCGCCCGCATCCTCGACGTGCACGTCGAGCGGACGCTGGCCGACCCGTGGACCGACGAGGCGGAGGTCTCGCGCTCCCTGCTGAGCGTCATGGGCACCCCGGTCGCGCCGGGCGCCGGCGCCGGCCGGCGCGAGCTGCTGGAGGTGCTGGCGCACGACCCGGTCAGCCCCAGCTCCATCACCGGCGCCCTGGGCGCGGCGCGCGAGAACGCCCGCCGGGCCCGCGAGACGGTCTCCTCGGACATGTGGGAGAGCCTGAACACCACCTGGAACGCGCTGGCCTCGGGCCGCTGGCGCGACGCCGGCGCCCACCGGTTCTTCTCCTGGGTGCGCGAGCGCACCGCCGTGGTCAACGGCCTGGTGGACGCCACGATGAGCCGCGACGACTCCTGGCAGTTCTTCGTGCTGGGCCGCTCCCTGGAGCGCGCCGACATGACGGCCCGCCTGGTGGACACCCGCGCGGTGCCCGGGGTGCCGCCGCAGTGGCCGCTGCTGCTGCGCTCCACCGGCGCCTACGAGGCGTTCCTGCGCGCCTACCACGGCTCCAGCACGGGCGCGGCGGGCGAGGCGCACGCGGCGGAGTTCCTGCTGCTGGACCGCCTCTTCCCGCGCTCGGTGGTCAACGCGCTGGAGACAGCGGAGGCGTGCCTGGAGGCGCTGGACCCGCAGCCGCGCCGGGCGGGCTACGCCCCCGACGCGCGGCGCGTGCTGGGCCAGGCGCGCACCCGGCTGGAGTTCTCCAGCCCCGAGCAGCTCCTGGACGACCTGCACGCGCAGATGCGCGCGGTGCAGGAGGCGTGCTCGGCGGCCTCGCTGGCCGTCGGCGAGCGGTTCTTCCCCATGGCGGGGGCGGTCTCGTGGACGGCGGGGAGGTCGTGATGCGGTTGCGGATCGTGCACGAGACGACGCACACCTACGCGGGTGAGGTCGTCGTCAGCTTCAACGAGGCGCGCGTGACGCCGCTGACCACGCCGCACCAGACGGCGCTGGACTCGCGGCTGGAGGTCAGCCCGCAGGCGGCGACCACGCGCTACTGGGACTACTGGGGCACCCACGTGACGGCGTTCGACCTGCACGTGCGCCACCGCGAGCTGGTGACGACGGCGACGAGCCTGGTGGAGACCGACCGGCGCCCCGACCGGCACGCGCACGAGCCGCTGAGCTGGGCGGACCTGCGCGCCGACGCCCTCGTCGACGAGCTGGCGGAGTTCCTGGCCCCCACCCGGCGCACCACCGCCCCGCCGGGCGGGTTCGCGCAGGAGGTGCGCGAGCTGGCCGCGGGGGCCGACCCGCGCGAGGCGGCGCACCGGGTGTGCTCGTGGGTGCACGAGCAGGTGAAGTACGTGCCCGGCGCCACGGGCGTGCACGCCACCGCGCAGGAGTCCTGGGAGCGGCGCAGCGGGGTGTGCCAGGACCTGGCGCACCTGGCCCTGGCGGGCCTGCGGGAGCTGGGCGTGCCGTGCCGCTACGCCTCCGGCTACCTGCACCCGGCGCGCGAGCCGGAGACCGGCGTGGAGGTCGCGGGGGAGAGCCACGCCTGGATCGAGTTCTTCGACGGGGCGTGGACGGGCTGGGACCCCACGAACGACACCGCCGTCGGCGACCGGCACGTCGTGGTCGCCCGCGCCCGCGACTACTCCGACGTCAGCCCCCTGCAGGGGGTGTACTCCGGGCCGCCGTCGACGGTGCGGGCCCGGGTGCTGGTGACCCGCACCGCCTGACCCGCACCGCCCGCGCGCCCGCTCACCCCTGCCCGGCGGTGGCGGTGCGCGCGCGGCGCCGGCGCAGCACGAGCAGCGGCGCGGCGACCGCGGCGGCGGGCAGCGCGAACGGCAGGACGGCGCCCAGGGCGACGGCGGCCGCGCGCAGCAGGCGCACCAGCGCGTCCCACCCGGCGGCCAGGCCGCCGGTGAACCCGGCCGGCGCCGCGGCCGCGGCCGCGACGGGCTGCGCGCTGAGCACGACCTCCGCGCTCGCCAGGGCCACCTGGTCGGCCAGCACCCGCTGGCGGGCCTGCAGCGCCTCCAGGTCCGCCTGGCGGCGGGCGATCTCGCCCTCCAGCGCCAGCACGTCGGGGATCGTGGTGGCCTGCGGCAGGCGGGCGCGGAAGGCGGCCAGGACCGCCTGCGCGGAGGCGACGCGGCTGCCGACGTCGGCGACCTCGGCGGTGACGTCGGTGGCGGTGGTGGTGCGCGCGGTCTGCCGGCCCAGCGCGGCCACGCCGTCCAGGACCTGCGCCAGGCGCTCGCCGGGCACCCGCAGCGTCAGCCGCGCCGACGCCGGGCCCTGCCCGCCGCCGGTGGTGCTCGCGGTGACCAGGCCGCCGGCGGCGGTGGCCAGCTCGCCGGCGCGGCGCGCGGCCGCGGCGGGGTCCGCCACCTCGACGTCGAGGGTGGCGGTGGAGACCACGGCGCGCCCGGCCGACGCGCCCAGCGGGTCGGGGGCGGCCGCGGGCGCGTCGGCGGGGGC
>NZ_JBJLSG010000248.1:0-4839 GCF_050871925.1 Kineococcus gurbantunggutensis | reverse complement strand
CGGCACCGCCCAGCGGTGCCGGGGCTCGCGCGTGCCGGGCCCAGCGCGGCACGCGCCGCTCAGCGCCGCAGGTGGCGGTGGGCGGCGGCGGTCACGGCGGCGGCCACCCGGTCCAGCGAGGGCGAGCGCAGCCTCCACTGCTGCCAGTGCAGGGCGACGTCGATCACGCCGGCGGGGTCGAGGTCCACCAGGGAGCCGTCCGCCTCGTGCTCGCGGCTCTGCAGGTCCGGCAGCATGCCCCAGCCCACGCCCAGGCGCACGGCGGTCAGGAACTCCGCCGAGGAGGGCACGTGGTGCACCGGCGGCTGCACCGGGCGGTCCGCGCCGGGCTGGTCCTGCGGCAGGCGCGCGCGCAGGTACCGGTGCTGCAGGTCGTCCTCGCGGTCGAAGACCACCACGGGCGCGCGCGCCAGGGCCGCGGCGGTGGGCCCGTCGGGGAACCACTCGCGGGCGCGGGCGGCGCAGGCCATCGGCCGGTAGCGCACCGAGCCCAGCGGGGTCACCGAGCAGCCGGCGACCGGGTCGGGGTCGGTGGTGACGGCCGCCACCACCGAGCCCGCGCGCAGCAGGTCCGCGGTGCGCCCCTCGTCGTCGCGGTGCAGGTCGAAGCACACCGACCCGGCCAGCGGCGCCAGGGCGGGCAGCAACCAGGTGGCCAGGGAGTCGGCGTTGACGGCGATCGCCAGGGTCCGCGGCAGCCCGCCGTCCCCGTCCGCCCCGGCGTCGTCGACGTCCAGCTCGGCGAGCGCGTCCCCGGCCAGCAGCTCGACCTGGCGGGCCAGGCGCAGCAGCACCCGGCCCGGCTCGGTGACCCGCACCGGCTTGCTGCGCACCAGCAGCACCCGCCCGGTGGCCACCTCCAGGGCGCGCAGGCGCTGGCTGATCGCCGAGGGGGTCACGTGCAGGCGCCGGGCGGCGGCCTCGAAGGTGCCCTCGGCCACCGCCGCGCTCAGGGCCCGCAGCTGCCCCAGGTCCAGCTCCACGGACAGCGACGCTAACGCAGGTGCAGGAACACGCGCTTCACTCACGAGCGGGGCGCGCCTACGGTCGCCGGGTGCTCCCCCACCTCCTGGCCGCCGCCTCCGGTCTCGGGCTCGGCCTGTCCCTGATCGTCGCGATCGGCTCGCAGAACGCCTTCGTGCTGCGCCAGGGCCTGCGCCGGCAGCGGGTGGGCGCGGTGGTGGCCGTGTGCGTGCTCTCCGACGTCGTGCTCATCGCCGCCGGCGTGGCCGGCGCCGGCGCCGTCGTGCGCAGCCACCCGGGGGTGCTGACCGCGGTGCGCCTGGCCGGCGCCGCCTTCCTGGCCGCCTACGGGCTGCTGGCCGCCCGCCGCGCGCTGCGCCCGCAGGCCCTGGACGCCGCGGGCGGCGGCGCGCCGGCGTCCCTGTCGGCCGCGGTGGGCACCGCGCTGGCGCTGACCTGGCTGAACCCGCACGTCTACCTGGACACCGTGGTGCTCCTGGGCTCGATCGCGCAGAGCCACCCCGGGCGGCAGTGGAGCTTCGCCGCCGGCGCCGCCGCGGGTAGCGCCGCGTGGTTCACCGCCCTGGGGCACGGCGCGGCGCTGCTGCGCCCGCTGTTCGCCCGCCCCCGCGCCTGGCGGGTGCTCGACGCGGTGATCGCCGCGGTGATGTGGGCGCTGGCCGCCTCCCTGCTGCTCAGCGCCTTGTGACGGGGCCGGTGACGGCGCCGCTCAGCCGTGCGCGACGCCGCTGAGCACCGGCACCCGCACGCTGCCCAGCAGCCGCTCCAGCGCCGCCTCGACGTCTTCGCGCCAGCTGATGGCGTTCTTCAGCTCCAGGCGCAGGCGCGGGTAGCGGTGGTGCGGGCGCACCACCGTGAAGCCCACCGACTCCAGCAGGTGCGCGGGCAGCACGCACGGCTCGGACGTCTCGTGCGCGCACGCGGCGCTGCCGTCGCCGCCGGGCACCAGGTGCGTGCCGCCGAAGGCCTCCACGGCCTTGGCGCCGCGCTGGGTGAGGTCCTTGGCCGCGCCCTGCAGCAGCATCCGCGCCAGGCCCTCCCCGCGGAAGGCCGGCTCGATCCACCCCGTGGTCAGCAGCACCGCGTCCCCGCTGACCGGCGAGGTCGCGAACCCGCTCTGGCGCGGCACGTACGAGGGCGGGGCGTACATCACGAAGCCCACCGCCTGGTCGTCGACGTAGACCAGGCGCCCGCACGGGCCCCACTGCAGCAGCACCGAGGAGATCCACGCCTCCTTCTCGAAGTCCGGGTACCCGGCCTCGGCCGCGCGCTGGGCGGCGACCGCGTCCAGCTCCCAGAAGACGCACCGGCGCGACTCCTTGGGGAGGTCGGCGACCGACTCGAGCGTCAGCGGCGCCATGCGACGACCCACTGGGGCGACCCCCTCCGTGTTCCCTGCGCGTCGGAGGCATCCTAGGTGGCAGGGTGGTCCGGGTGCGACGAGTCCCGTCGCGGAGCACCGCAGCCACCCGGAGGCCACCGTGAGCCAGCACCCGCCCGTCCCCCGCACCGGCAGCGCGCCCGCCGCGCCCGCCGCGGCCGGGGTGCGCGCGGCCGCTGCCGGCACCAGGCTGGACCGCTGGCGGGGCTCCTACGCCGAGCGGACCCGCTCGATGACGGCCTCGGAGATCCGCGCGCTGTTCGCGGTCGCCAGCCGCCCGGAGGTCGTCTCCCTCGCCGGGGGCATGCCGTACCTGCCGGCGCTGCCGCTGGACGCCGTCGCCGAGACCTCCCGCCGCCTGGTCGCCGAGCGTGGCGCGCAGGTGCTGCAGTACGGCTCCGGGCAGGGCGAGCCGGCGATGCGCGAGCAGATCACCGAGGTGGTGCGCCCGCAGGGCATCGCCGCCCACCCCGACGACGTCGTCGTCACCACCGGCTCGCAGCAGGCGCTGGACCTGGTCGCGCGCGTCTTCCTCGACCCCGGCGACGTGGTGCTGGCCGAGGCGCCCAGCTACGTCGGCGCGCTGGGGGTCTTCCGCTCCTACCAGGCGCACGTGGAGCACGTGCCGATGGACGCCGACGGCCTGCAGCCGGCGGCGCTGGAGGAGGCGCTGGTGCGCCTGCGCGCCGACGGCCGGCGCGTGAAGCTGCTCTACACGGTGCCCAACCACCACAACCCCGCGGGCGTGACGCTCTCCCTGGAGCGGCGCCGGCAGGTGGTGGAGATCGCCCGCCGCCACGGGCTGCTGGTGCTGGAGGACGACCCGTACGCCCTGCTGGGCTTCGACGGCGACCCGCTGCCGGCGATGCGTTCGATGGACGCCGAGCACGTCGTGCACCTGGGGTCCTTCTCCAAGACGTTCGCGCCCGGCTACCGCCTGGGCTGGGCGATCGCCCCGCACGCGGTGCGCGAGAAGCTCGTGCTGGCCTCGGAGTCGGCGGTGCTGTGCCCGACGACCCTGGGGCAGGCCGTGGTCACCGAGTACCTGCGCACCCACGACTGGTACGGGCAGGTCAAGGCGTTCCGCGAGCTGTACCGCGAGCGCCGCGACGCGATGCTCGACGCGCTGGCCACCCACCTGCCGCAGGCGTCGTGGACGCGCCCGGTGGGCGGCTTCTACGTGTGGGTGACGCTGCCGGAGGGCCTGGACGCCGCCGCGCTGCTGCCGCGCGCGGTGACCGGGCGGGTGGCGTTCGTGCCGGGCACCGCCTTCTACGCCGACGGCCGCGGCGGGCGGCACCTGCGCCTGGCGTACTGCTTCCCCGAGCCCGAGCGGGTGCGCGAGGGCGTGCGCCGCCTGGCGGGCGTGGTGCGCGACGAGCTGGACGTGCTGGAGACGTTCGGACCGCTGGCGCACCGTCCGGGCACCGTCGGCACCGGCGGCGCGGGCGACCCCGCCGCGCAGGGCCCGGAGCTGGTGTGAGCGCGCCGCGGGTGGCCGTCCTGGCCGGCGGGCTGTCCCACGAGCGGGACGTCTCGCTGCGCTCGGGCCGCCGGGTGGCGGAGTCGCTGCGCGCGCGCGGGTGCGAGGTGCTGCTCCTGGACGCCGACGCGCACCTGCTGCCGCGCCTGGCGCAGGAGGCCCCGGACGTGGTGTGGCCGGTGCTGCACGGCGCCGTCGGGGAGGACGGGGCGCTGCGCGACGTGCTGGAGCTGCTGGGGCTGCGCTTCGTGGGCTCCGGGCCGGCGGCGTGCCGCCTGGCGTGGGACAAGGCCGTCGCGGCGAGCGTGGTGGCCGCGGCCGGCGTGGCGGTGCCCGGCGAGGTGGCGCTGCCGCACGCGACGTTCCGGGACCTGGGCGCGCACCCGGTGCTGGCGGCCGCGGCCGGCTGGGCGGGCCTGCCGCTGGTGGTGAAGCCGGCGCGCGGCGGCTCGGCCCTGGGGGTGAGCGTGGTGCGCGACGAGCGCGACCTGCCCCGGGCCGTGGCGGAGTGCTTCGCGTACGGCGACACCGCCCTGGTGCAGCGGCACGTGGCCGGCACGGAGGTGGCGGTCTCGGTGCTGGAGCTGGACGGGCGGGTGCGGGTGCTCCCGGCCGTCGAGGTCGTCGCCGACGGCGGGCAGTACGGCTACGAGGCGCGCTACACCGCCGGCAGCGCGGAGTTCTTCGCCCCGGCGCGGCTGCCCGAACCGGTGGCGCGGCGGGTGGCGGAGGCGGCCCGCGCGGCCCACGAGGCGCTGGGGCTGCGGCACCTGTCGCGGGTGGACCTCGTCGTGCGCGAGGACGGCGAGCCGGTCTTCCTGGAGGCCAACGCGGCGCCGGGCACCACCGAGACGTCCCTGCTGCCGCAGGCGGTGCTCGCCGCGGGCCTGGACCTGGACGCGGTCTACCGCGGGCTGGTGGACACCGCGCTGGGCTGAACCGCGCGCGAGCGCGCACGAGGACGGGGAGGGGACCGGTGCGGTCCCCTCCC
>NZ_JBJLSG010000247.1:0-4935 GCF_050871925.1 Kineococcus gurbantunggutensis | reverse complement strand
GGCCGCCGTGCGCGGCGGCCGCCCCGTCCCAGCCGATCCGACCACCCCCTGCGAGGAGGAGCCGTGAGCGCTCAGAGCACGACCGCACCGCCGGCACCACCCGGCCCCACCGCGAACGCCGCGGCCCCGAAGCTGTCCCTGCGCTCGCGGCTCTTCCGGTTCGAGGGCCTGGCCGCGCCGTACGCCTACATCGCCCCGTTCTTCCTGCTGTTCATCGCGTTCGGGCTGTTCCCGCTGGTCTACACGATGTGGATCAGCTTCCAGTCCTACGAGCTGGGTTCCGACCCGGAGTGGACCGGCTGGGAGAACTACGTCTGGCTCTTCACGAACGAGAAGTTCTACAACGCCCTGGCGAACACGTTCACGCTCGGGGTCCTGTCCACCGTGCCGCAGCTCATGCTGGCCCTGGGCCTGGCGCACCTGCTGAACTACCGCATGCGCGGCCGGAACTTCTTCCGGGTCGTGATGATGATGCCGTACGCCACGTCCGTGGCGGCCTCCACGCTCGTCTTCGCGCAGATCTTCGGGCGCGACAACGGCCTGGCGAACTGGCTGCTCTCCCTGGTCGGCATGGACGCCCTGGACTGGCGCAACGGCGACCTCAGCGCGCAGATCGCCATCTCGATCATCGTCATCTGGCGCTGGACCGGCTACAACGCCCTGATCTACCTGGCCGGCATGCAGTCCATCTCCCAGGACCTGTACGAGGCCGCGGCCCTGGACGGCGCGAACCGCTGGCAGCAGTTCCTGCACGTCACCCTGCCGGGCCTGCGGCCCACCATCCTCTTCACCGTGGTGGTCTCCACCATCGGCGCCACCCAGCTGTTCGGCGAGCCGCTGCTCTTCGGCGGCGTCGACGGCGGCGCGCTGAACCAGTACCAGACGCTGGGCCTGTTCATGTACCAGCAGGGCTGGGCGTTCGGGGCCCTGGGCCGGGCCGCCACCATCGCCTGGGTGACGTTCCTGCTCATCATCGTCCTGGTCCTGCTGAACACCGCGCTGGCCCGCTGGCGCGACCGCGACCCCGAGGGAGCCCGGCGATGAGCACCACCACCGTCCGCGACGCCGCGCTGGCCGCGCCCACCCCGCCGGTCGAGGGCCGCCGCAGGCGCTACCGCGCCCCCGACGCCGCCGGCTGGCTGACCTACGTGCTGCTGGCCGTCACCGCGTTCGTGTTCCTCGTGCCGTTCTACTACATGATCGTCGCGGCGAGCCGGCCGATGTCGGAGATGACGCAGTCCCCGCCGCCGTTCCTGCCCGGCCCGTACCTGTGGCAGAACATCAGCACCGCCCTGGAGCAGCAGGCCATCGGCCTGGCCATCGTGAACTCCCTGGTCGTCTCCGGCGTCACGACGATCGGCACCCTGCTCTTCTGCACCCTGGCCGGGTTCGCCTTCGCCAAGCTGCGCTTCAAGGGCAAGAACTTCCTGTTCGCCGTCACCATCGGCACCCTGATGATCCCCCCGACGCTGGGCGTCGTGCCGCTGTACAAGATCATGTCCGACTGGAACCTGGCGGGCCGGCTGGAGTCGGTGATCCTGCCCTCCCTGGTCACCGCGTTCGGCGTGTTCTTCATGCGCCAGTACCTGGTGCAGACGCTGCCCGACGAGCTGCTCGAGGCCGCCAAGATGGACGGCGCGTCCTCCACCCGCACCGTCGTGGCCATCGTGCTGCCCATCGCCCGCCCCGGCATGGCCGTGCTCGGGATGCTCACGTTCATGACGGCCTGGAACGACTTCTTCTGGCCCGTCATCGCGCTGAACTCCTCGATGCCGACCGTGCAGGTCGCGCTGAACAACCTCGGCAGCGGCTACGTCCCGGACACCTCGATCATCATGGCCGGCACCCTCGTCGGCACCCTGCCGGTCATCGTGGTGTTCATCCTGCTGGGCAAGCAGATCGTCAGCGGGATCATGGCCGGCGCCGTCAAGGGCTGAGGCCCCGCCCGCCCCGGCGCACCGCCCCCGCACCGCACCACCTCGCACCACCCACCACCTCGCACCACCCACCCCGTCCCCGCACCCAGGAAGGAGGCGGTGCCGCGCGCCCCGGCGGCGGCCCCGACCCGCATGACCACCACCGAGGACCGCCCCACCGCCCCCACCACGGGCGTGCCCGCCCCCGCACCGGCCCCCGCCGGGGAGAGCGCGGCCGAGCGCGCCTTCCCGCAGGGCTTCGTCTGGGGCACCGCCACCGCCTCCTACCAGGTCGAGGGCGCCGCCGCCGAGGACGGGCGCACCCCCTCCATCTGGGACACCTACAGCCACACCCCCGGCAAGGTCGCCGGCGGCGACACCGGCGACGTGGCCGACGACCACTACCACCGCTTCCGCGAGGACATCGAGATCATGAAGCGGCTGGGCCTGGCGTCCTACCGCTTCTCCGTCGCCTGGCCGCGCATCACCCCGCAGGTCAGCGCCGACGCGCTCGGCCCGGTCAACGAGGCCGGCCTGGCGTTCTACTCCACGCTGGTCGACGAGCTGCTCGCCGCCGGCATCGAGCCGGCGATCACGCTGTACCACTGGGACCTGCCCCAGGCCCTGGAGGACGCCGGCGGCTGGACCTCGCGCGCCACCGCCGAGCGCTTCGCCGAGTACGCCGAGGTCGTCGCCGGCGCGCTGGGGGACCGGGTGCGCACCTTCATCACCCTCAACGAGCCGTGGTGCTCGGCGTACCTGGGCTACGCCTCCGGCGTGCACGCCCCCGGGCGCACCGAGCCGGCCGCCGCGCTGGCCGCCGTGCACCACCTCAACCTCGCCCACGGTCTGGGCGCCGCCGCGGTGCGCCGCGCGGCCCCCGAGGCCCGCGTCGCCCTCACCCTGAACCTGGCGTGGGTGCGCACCGAGGGCGGCACCGACGCCGACCACGACGCGGTGCGCCGCGTCGACGGCCTGCAGAACCGCGTCTTCCTCGACCCGGCGCTGCGCGGCTCCTACCCGGCCGACGTCCTGGCCGACACCGCCGACGTCACCGACTGGTCCTTCGTGCTCGACGGCGACCTGGAGCTGATCCACCAGCCCCTGGACGTGCTGGGCGTGAACTACTACAGCCCCACGGTCGTGCGCGCCTGGGACGGCGCCGGCCCGCGCGCCGAGGCCGACGGGCACGGCGCCAGCGCGCACAGCCCCTGGGTGGGCTCGCACCACCTCATCGAGTTCCCCGAGCTGCCCGGGGACAAGACCGACATGGGCTGGAGCATCGACGCCCGCGGCATGACGGAGCTGCTGCTGCGCGTGCACCGCGAGCACCCGGGCCTGGAGATCATGGTCACCGAGAACGGCGCGGCGTACCCCGACGTCGTCGTCGGCGGCCGGGTCCACGACCTGGAGCGCACCCGCTACCTGCGCGACCACCTGCACGCCGTGCTCGACGCTGTCGACGCCGGCGCCCCGGTGACCGGCTACTACCTGTGGTCCTTCCTGGACAACTTCGAGTGGGGCTACGGCTACTCCAAGCGCTTCGGCGTCGTGCACGTGGACTACGCCACCCAGCAGCGCACCGTCAAGGACAGCGCCCTGTGGTACTCCGCGGTCGTGGCGCGCAACGCGGTGCCCGTGGAGCACGCCGGCTGACCCACCCCTTGCGGTCGGGGCCCGGGAGCGGTGGACTACCGCTCCCGGGCACCGGCGACGAGGCCGGTGCCGCGAGAAGGAGGTCACCACCCGTGACGACCACCGCGCCCAGCACCGGCAACCGCGCCGTCGCCTACCTCGCCCCCGGCAAGGTCGAGGTCCAGAGCATCGACTACCCCACCTTCGAGCTGAAGGACGGCCCCGGGGTCAACCCCGCCAACGTGGGCCGCCGCGTGGACCACGGGGTGGTCCTCAAGCTCGTGGCCACGAACATCTGCGGTTCCGACCAGCACATGGTGCGCGGGCGCACCACCGCACCGCCGGACCTCGTGCTCGGCCACGAGATCACCGGCGAGGTCGTCGAGAAGGGCCGCGACGTCGAGTTCCTGCAGGTCGGCGACCTCGTCTCGGTGCCCTTCAACATCGCCTGCGGCCGCTGCCGCAACTGCAAGGAGCGCAAGACCGGCATCTGCCTGAACGTCAACCCCGACCGGCCCGGCTCCGCCTACGGCTACGTCGACATGGGCGGCTGGGTGGGCGGGCAGGCCGAGTACGTGCTCGTGCCCTACGCGGACTTCAACTGCCTGCGCTTCCCCGACAAGGACCGGGCGATGGAGAAGATCCTCGACCTGACGATGCTGTCGGACATCTTCCCCACCGGCTTCCACGGCTGCGTCAGCGCCGGGGTGGGCGTCGGCTCCACCGTCTACGTCGCCGGCGCCGGGCCCGTCGGCCTGGCCGCGGCCGTCGGCGCGCAGCTGCTCGGCGCGGCCGTCGTCATCGTCGGCGACCTCAACCCCGAGCGCCTGGCCCGCGCCCGCGAGAACGGCTGCGAGACCGTCGACGTCTCGAAGGGCGACCCGAAGGACCAGATCGAGCAGATCCTCGGCGTGCCCGAGGTCGACTGCGGCGTCGACGCCGTGGGCTTCGAGGCCCGCGGTCACGGCGCCGGCGCGGCCAAGGAGGCCCCGGCGACGGTGCTGAACTCCCTCATGGAGGTCACCGCCGCCGGCGGCGCGCTGGGCATCCCCGGCCTGTACGTCACCGGCGACCCCGGCGGCGTCGATGAGGCCGCCAAGAAGGGCTCGCTGTCGCTGGACCTGGGCACCGGGTGGGCGAAGTCGCTGTCGTTCACCACCGGCCAGTGCCCGGTGATGAAGTACAACCGGCAGCTGATGATGGCGATCCTGCACGACAAGGTGCAGATCGCCAAGGCCGTCGGCGCCACCCCCATCTCGCTGGACGAGGCGCCCGAGGCGTACGCGAAGTTCGACGCCGGCGCCCCGCAGAAGTTCGTCATCGACCCGCACGGGCTCATCCCGCGCTGACGCGCGAGAGGTCCCGGGCGCGCCGGTGCGCGCCC
>NZ_JBJLSG010000246.1:0-4964 GCF_050871925.1 Kineococcus gurbantunggutensis | reverse complement strand
GCGGCGCGCGGGTCCTGGGGCAGCGTGGTCTCCACGGCCGGTGTCCTCTCACACTTGGTAGTCACACTGCCACTCTCAGTCACTGGGGGGTGGGGGGCGCCCCGCCCCGCCCGCCCGTCCGCTCCTCCCGCGGCGCGTCACCGGCCGCGGCCGGCGTCGCGCTCGCGGCGCACCGTGGGGCGCTTGCCGCGCAGCGTCGCCCCGCGCAGGCCCCGGATGACCTCCTCGGCCCTGTCGGCCGGCACCTCCACGAGGGAGAAGCGCTCGGTGATCTCGATGGCGCCCACGTCGCGGCCGGTCAGGGACGACTCCCCGGCGATGGCGCCCACGAGGTCCTGCGGCCGCACGCCGGCGCTGCGCCCCGCCCCCACGTACAGGCGCGTCATCGGCTGCGCGCCCGCGCGCCGGGCCAGGGGGCGCCCGCGGCCGCGCTCGGGCCCGGTGCCGCGCTCGCCGGCCGGCGGGCGCTCCTGCGGGATGTCCACGTCGTCGCCGTCGCGCCCGCCGGTGGCCTCGTGGGCGAGCTTGACGGCGGCCAGGGCGACCTGGAGCACGTCGAACTCGTCGCCGAGGGCCTCCACGACCGGGCGGAAGCGGTCCAGGTCGTCGGTCAGCAGGCTCTCGCGCAGCGCCGCGCGGGTCAGCTCCAGGCGCCGGGCGTGCAGGTCGGCCACCGTGGGCAGCGCCTCCACGGCGATGCGCTGACCGGTGACGCGCTCGATCGTCTTGAGCATCCGGTGCTCGCGCGAGTCGGCCAGGGTGATGGCCACGCCCTCGCGCCCGGCGCGCCCGACGCGGCCGATGCGGTGCACGTACGACTCCGGCGCGCTGGGCACGTCGTAGTTCACGACGTGGCTGAGGTGCTCCACGTCCAGGCCGCGCGCGGCGACGTCGGTGGCCACCAGCAGGTCCGCGGTCCCCGCCCGCAGCCGGCCCATCACCTTCTCGCGCTGGTCCTGGCTCATGCCGCCGTGCAGGGCCTCGGCCCGGTAGCCGCGCCCGTTCAGGCTCTCGGTGACGGTGTCCACCTGCTCGCGCGTGCGGCAGAAGACCAGGGCCGCGGTCGGCGCCTCCACGTCCAGCACGCGGCCCAGCGCGGCGGTCTTGTGGGCGCGCGGGACCAGGTAGGCGCTCTGGCGGACCCTGGGCACCTCCCCGGCGGCGACCGGGGCGCGCTCGATGCGCACCCGCACCGGGTCGCTCAGGTGCCGGCGCGCCAGCGCCGCCGTGCGGGCGGGCATGGTCGCCGAGAACAGCACCGTCTGGCGCTCCTGCGGCGCCGCCGCCAGCAGCGCCTCGATGTCCTCGCTGAAGCCCATGTCGAGCATCTCGTCGGCCTCGTCGAGCACCACGGTGCGCAGCGCCCCGAAGCTCAGCGCGCCGCGCCCCAGCAGGTCCAGCGCCCGCCCGGGGGTGGCCACGACGACGTCGACGCCGCGCTCCAGCGAGCGCAGCTGCTGGCCGACGGGGGTGCCGCCGTACACGGGCAGGACCCGGGCGCCCAGCTCGCGGCCGTACTTGTACATCGCCTCCGAGACCTGCACCGCCAGCTCGCGGGTGGGGGTGAGCACCACGGCGGTGGGGGTGCCGGGCCGCTCGGGCAGCGGGGCCAGGACCTGCAGCAGCGGCAGCGCGTAGGCCGCGGTCTTGCCGGTGCCGGTCGCGGCGATCCCCAGCACGTCGCGCCCGGCCAGCAGCGGGGGCACGGCCTCGCGCTGGATGGGCGTGGGCTCCTCGTAGCCCAGCGCGCTCAGCGGCCGCAGCAGCTCCTCGCGCAGGGCGAGGTCGGCGAAGGTCGGCTCGTCCGCCGCGGGCTCGTCCGCCGCGGGCTCGTCCGCCGCGGGGTCGGCCGGGACCGGCTCGTGCGTGCTCGGGTCCTGCGTGCTCGGGTCCTGCGTGCTCGGGTCCTGGGTGCTCGGGTCGTCCGGGGTCGGGTCGGCGGGGGTGGAGCCGTCGGGTGCGCTCATGCTGCGAGTGTGCCCACCGCCGCCGCGCCGCTGTCGGCGGCCCGGCCCCGGCGGCTCCGACTCCCGCGCGCGGGGCTCAGCGGACCCGCTCGGCGGTGAACTGCAGGCGCGGGGAGGCGAAGACGTCCTGCGTCTGCACGATCCGCAGCTCCCTCTCCCCGGAGCGGTACGTGGCCTCGATGAGGTCGAACACGCTGGAGACGGTGCGCTCGAGCGCGGCCGAGGCGTCACCGGTGCGCCGGTAGTGCGCGGTGAACAGCGCCGCGGTGACGTCGCCCGAGCCGTTCGCCTTGAACGGCAGCAGCGGGGTGCGCACGATCCAGGCCCCGGCGTCGTCGACGGCGAGCGTCTCGATCGTGGCGTCCTCGCGCCCGGGCCGCTCCACGCTGGTGACGAGCACCGTGGAGGGGCCCATCCCCCGCGCCAGGTCCACGGAGGCGAGCGTGGACTCCAGCGTCGTCGGCTCGGTTCCCGTCAGGTAGCCCAGCTCGAACTGGTTGGGCGTGATGAGGTCGGCGACGGGCACGACCCGCTCGCGCAGCAGGTCCGGGATCTCCGGGGCGACGAAGCAGCCGGACCTGGCGTTGCCCATCACCGGGTCGCACGCGTACAGGGCCGAGGGGTTGGCGGCCTTCACCCGGCGGACGGCGTCGACGATCACGTCGCCGATGCCGGTGCCCCCCTGGTAGCCGGAGAGCACCACGTCGGTCTGCGGGAACACCCCGCGCTCCTCCACGCCGGTGATGACGTCCCGGACGTCCTCCGCGGCCATGACCGGCCCCCGCCACGAGCCGTAGCCGGTGTGGTTGGAGAAGTTCACGGTGTGGACGGGCACGACCTCCACGCCGATGCGCTGCAGCGGGAACACGGCCGCGGAGTTGCCGACGTGGCCGTGGGCGACCGCCGACTGGATGGAGAGGATCTTCACGACTCAGCCCTTCGGGGGTGCGGGGGTGGCCAGCGTACGGGGCGCGGTCACGGGGTCGCCGCCGGGACGGCGGGCAGGCCGGTGCGCACCGACTCGACGCAGGCCAGCGCCACCGCCAGGGCGCGGTGGGCGTCGCGGCCGGTGACCGCCGGGGCCCGGTGCTCGCGCACGGCCGCGGTGAACTCCGCGAACTCGGCGGTGTAGGCGTCGGCGAACAGCTCCACGTCCGAGCGGACCGTGGCCGCGTGCGCCCCGGCGGCGTCGTGGCGCACCAGGGAGCCCGCCGCGGTGGTACCGATCGTGAGCATGCCGGCGGAGCCGAACACCTCCCCGCGCACGTCGTAGCCGTAGGCCGCGGAGAAGCTCGCCTCGGCGGTGGCGATGGCGCCGCCCTCGAACCGGAGGGTGACCACGGCGGTGTCCAGCAGGCCGGCGTCCTTGAACTCGGGGGCGACCAGCGCGTCGGCGACGGCGTGCACGGAGACCACGTCGCGGCCGGGGTTGAGCCACAGCAGGGTGTCGAAGTCGTGGATCAGGGTGAGCCGGAAGACCGCCCACGGCGGCACCGCCGCGGGGTTCGCCAGCCCGGGGTCGCGCGTCACGGAGCGCAGCAGGTGCGGGGTGCCGATCGCGCCGGCCTCGACCTGGGCGCGGGCGGCGGCGAAGGAGCGGTCGAAGCGGCGGTTGAAACCCACCTGGAAGGGCACGCCGGCGGCCGCGGTGGCGGCGGTGCCGCGCTCGACGTCGGCCAGGTCCATCCCGGCGGGCTTCTCGCAGAACACGCCCCTGCCCGCGGCCGCGGCCGCGCACACCAGGTCCGCGTGCGCCTCGGTGCTGGCGGTGACGACCACGGCCTCCACCGCCGGGTCGGCCAGCAGCTCGGCGGGGTCGGTGACCGCGCGCGCGCCCAGGGGGCCGGCCACCGCCTGCGCGGCCCCGGGTCGCGGGTCGGCCACGCCGACCAGCCGTGCGCCCGGTACCCGGCCGGCCAGCAGCCGGGCGTGGGAGGCGCCGATGCGCCCGGCGCCGATCAGCCCCACCCCCACCGGGGCCGCCGTCGTCCTCGCGCCCGTGCCCGTGCCCGTGCCGGCGTCACCCACCGCGTCCCCTCCACCCCGTCGTGCCCGGAACCCCCGCCCCTAGAGCGCTCTAGGCCTGGAGCGCTCCAGATCCTGCGCCGCGAGCGCGTCCCGGTCAAGCGGGTGGCGCACTAGGGTCGGCCCCGGTGAGCGCGGTGCGGACGGGGGCGCGGACGGGGACGGGGGCGGCGGTGGGCGCGGGGGAGCGGGACCGGCCGGTGACGATGGCCGACGTCGCCGAGCGCGCGGGCGTCTCGCGGGCGCTGGTCTCCATCGTGCTGCGCGGGGTGCCCGGCGCCGGCCCCGCCAGCCGCGAGAGGGTCCTGCGCGCGGCGGCGGAGCTGGACTACCACCCCGACCAGCGGGCCCGGCTCCTGGGCGCGGCCCGCAGCCGCACCCTCGGGGTGGTCCACGACCTGCACCAGCCCTTCCACGGCGAGCTGGTCGAGGCCCTGTACGCCGCGCTGGGGCGCGGTGCGGCGGGGGAGCGCGGGTGGCGCCTGGTCCTGGAACCGGCGGCCCGCAGCCGGCGCGAGGCCGGTGCGGTGCGCGCCCTGCTGGACCAGCGCTGCGAGGCGCTGCTGCTGCTGGGGCCCACCCTGCCCCGGGCGGACCTGGCGCGGCTGGCCGCCCGGGTGCCGGTGGTGGTCCTCGCCCGCGCCGTCCGCGGCGTGGACGTCGACGTGGTGCGCACCGACGACGAGGCCGGCGCCCGCCTGGCGGTGCAGCACCTGGCCGGGCTGGGGCACCGGCGCATCGCGCACCTGCACGGGGGCCGGGCGCCGGGGGCCGCCGAGCGGCGCGCCGGCTACCGCGCCGCGGTGCGCGCGGCCGGTCTGGAGCCCGAGCTGGTCGCCGGCGGGCTGGGCGAGGCCGCCGGCGAGGGCCCCCCCCCCCCCCCGTTTCCCCGCCGCGGGCCCCGCGCGGTGTTATCCATTAAACAACCGTGGGGCGGCCGGCTTCTTTTCGCCCCCCCCGCCCCCCGCGGGG
>NZ_JBJLSG010000245.1:0-4968 GCF_050871925.1 Kineococcus gurbantunggutensis | reverse complement strand
CGTCCCCGGGCGGGGCGCCAGCAGCGAGGGCGCCGTCCCGGCGCCCCGGAGCGCACGAACGGAACGGAGAACCCCGTGAGCAACAACCTCGAGACCCTTCAGCAGCACGGCGTGTCGGTGTGGCTGGACGACCTCTCGCGCGAGCTGACCGACTCCGGCGAGCTGCAGCGGCTGGTCGAGGCCGGCGTGCTGGGCGTGACGTCCAACCCGACGATCTTCGCCAGCGCGCTCGCCAAGGGCGACCGCTACACCGAGCAGGTCAAGGAGCTGGTGGCCGCCGGCGCCGACGTCGAGGAGGCGGTCTTCCAGATCACCACCGAGGACGTGCGCCGCGCCTGCGACGTGCTGCGCCCGGTGTACGACCGCACCGAGGGCCTGGACGGGCGGGTCTCCCTGGAGGTCGACCCGCGCCTGGCGCGCGACACCGCCGGCACCGAGGCCTCCGCCCGCCAGCTGTGGGCCGCGGTGGACCGCCCGAACCTCTACATCAAGATCCCCGCGACCGTCGAGGGCCTGCCGGCCATCACCACGGCGATCAGCGAGGGCATCAGCGTCAACGTCACCCTGATCTTCTCCCTGGACCGCTACCGCGCGGTGATGCAGGCGTTCCTCACCGGCCTGGAGCAGGCGCGCGAGAAGGGCCTGGACCTGTCCGGGATCCAGTCCGTGGCCTCCTTCTTCGTCTCCCGCGTGGACAGCGAGGTCGACAAGCGCCTGGACGCCCTGGGCACCGACGAGGCCAAGGCGCTGCGCAGCAAGGCCGGCCTGGCCAACGCCCGCCTGGCCTACCAGGCGTACGAGGAGGTCTTCGGCACCCCGCGCTGGCAGGTCCTCAAGGAGGCCGGCGCCAAGGCGCAGCGCCCGCTGTGGGCCTCCACCGGCGTGAAGGACCCCAACCTGCCGGACACGCTGTACGTGACCGAGCTGGTCGCCCCGAACACCGTCAACACCATGCCGGGCAAGACGCTGGACGCCACGATCGACCACGCCGAGGTCACCGGCGACACGATCCGCGGCTCCTACGGCGAGTCGCAGGCCGTCCTGGACGACCTCGAGCGCCTGGGCGTGTCCTACACCGAGGTGGTGGACCTGCTCGAGCGCGAGGGCCTGGACAAGTTCGAGAAGAGCTGGGGCGAGCTGCTGCAGACCGTCAACGACGAGCTCGAGCGCGCCCAGACCCAGGCAGAGGCCAAGTGAGTCCCACCTCGGCGGGTCACAACCCGCTGCGCGACCCCCGCGACCGCCGCCTGCCGCGGATCGCGGGGCCGTGCGGGCTCGTGATGTTCGGCGTCACGGGCGACCTGGCCCGCAAGAAGCTCATGCCGGCGATCTACGACCTGGCCAACCGCGGCCTGCTGCCGCCGGGCTTCGCGCTCACCGGCTTCGCCCGCCGCGACTGGGCCGACCAGGACTTCGGCAAGATCGTCTACGACTCGGTGCGCCAGCACGCCCGCACGCCCTTCCGCGAGTCGGTGTGGGCGCAGCTGGCCGAGGGCTTCCGCTTCGTGCCCGGCGAGTTCGACGACGACGAGGCCTTCGACCAGCTGGCCGCGACGGTCGCCGACCTGGACCGCGTGCGCGGCACCGGCGGCAACCACGCGTTCTACATGTCGATCCCGCCGCGGTTCTTCCCCGTGGTCGCCAAGCAGCTGGCCCGCAGCGGCCTGTCCGCGCAGCACGGCGACCAGTGGCGCCGCGTCGTCATCGAGAAGCCGTTCGGCCACGACCTGAGGTCCGCGCGCGAGCTGAACGCGGTGGTCGAGGACGTCTTCCCGGCCGACTCGGTGTTCCGCATCGACCACTACCTGGGCAAGGAGACCGTCCAGAACCTGCTGGCGGTGCGCTTCGCCAACCAGATGTTCGAGCCGCTGTGGAACGCCAACCACGTCGACCACGTGCAGATCACGATGGCCGAGGACATCGGCATCGGCGGCCGCGCCGGCTACTACGACGGCATCGGCGCCGCGCGCGACGTCATCCAGAACCACCTGCTGCAGCTGCTGGCGCTGACGGCCATGGAGGAGCCCGTCTCCTTCGACGCCGCCGACCTGCGCGCGGAGAAGGCCAAGGTCCTCTCGGCGGTGCGGCTGCCCCGGGACCTGTCGCGGTCCACCGCGCGCGGGCAGTACGCGGCGGGCTGGCAGGGCTCGGAGCACGTCAAGGGGTACCTGGACGAGGAGGGCATCCCGCAGGACTCCACCACCGAGACGTTCGCCGCGATCGAGCTGGAGATCGACACCCGCCGCTGGGCGGGCGTGCCGTTCTACCTGCGCGCCGGCAAGCGCCTGGGCCGGCGGGTCACGGAGATCGCGGTGGTCTTCAAGCGGGCCCCGCACCTGCCCTTCGAGCGCACCGCCACCGAGGAGCTGGGGCAGAACGCCCTGGTGATCCGGGTCCAGCCCGACGAGGGCGTGACGCTGCGGTTCGGCTCGAAGGTGCCGGGCACCGCGATGGAGGTCCGCGACGTGACGATGGACTTCGGCTACGGGCACGCCTTCACCGAGTCCAGCCCCGAGGCGTACGAGCGGCTCATCCTGGACGTGCTGCTGGGCGACCCGCCGCTGTTCCCCCGGCACGAGGAGGTCGAGCTCTCCTGGAAGATCCTCGACCCGATCACCGAGTTCTGGGCCCGCAACGGCAAGCCCGAGCCGTACGCCTCCGGCACCTGGGGCCCGGCCTCGGCGGACGCGATGCTCGAGCGGACCGGCCGCGCGTGGCGGCGGCCGTGAGCCCGGCGCGCAGGGGCGCGGCCCCCACGACCGCACAGCACCTCGACGGGGAGCGGACGAAGTGATCATCGACCTGCCCAGCACGTCCACCAGCGCCATCAACAAGGCCCTGGTCGACCTGCGCGACTCGGGCGGCGCGGTCGCCCTGGGCCGCGTCCTGACGCTCGTCGTCGTGACCGACGACGCGCACGCGGAGAACGCCATCGCCGCGGCCAACGAGGCCAGCCGCGAGCACCCGTGCCGGGTGCTGGTGCTGGCCCGCGGCAACAAGCGCGGTGCGGCGCGCCTGGACGCGCAGATCCGCGTCGGCGGCGACGCCGGCGCCAGCGAGGTCGTCGTGCTGCGCGCGTACGGCCCGCTGGTGGAGCACGGGGAGACCACCGTGGTCTCGCTGCTGCTGCCGGACGCGCCGATCGTGGCGTGGTGGCCGGGGGCGGCGCCGGAGGACGTGGGCGCCGACCCCGTCGGGCGCATCGCCCAGCGGCGCATCACCGACTCCGCCGAGTCGCGCGACCCCGCCAAGGCGCTGGAGCAGCGCCGGGCCACGTACCGGGCCGGTGACACCGACCTGGCGTGGACGCGCCTGACGAACTGGCGGGCCCTGCTGGCGGCGGCGCTGGACCAGCCGCCGTTCGAGCCGGTCACCTCCATCACCGTCGCCGGCGCCCCGGACAGCCCCAGCACCGAGCTGCTCGCGGCGTGGCTGAGCGGCAAGCTCGGCGCGCCCGTGGTGCGCGTGCGCACCAAGAAGGGCACCGGGGTGCACAGCGTGCGCCTGGAGCGCCGCTCGGGCGCGGTGGAGCTGGTGCGCCCGGACCAGAACGTGGCCACCCTGACGCAGCCGGGGCAGCCGGACCGGCGCATGGCGCTGGCCCGCCGACCCGTCAAGGACTGCCTGACGGAGGAGCTGCGCCGGCTGGACCCCGACGAGGTCTACGGCGAGGTCCTGCGCGAGCTGCCCAAGGTGGGCACGAAGACCCTGACGGAGCGCGACGCGCAGCGCCAGGGCCGGCTGGCCCCGCCCGGGCAGGCCGCGCGCAAGCAGGCCGCCGCGGAGGCGAAGTCCGCCCGGCTCTCGCGCGCCATGAAGCAGGCCCACCCCGAGGAGCCCACCCAGCGCGTCGGGGGCACCGCGGACCCGAACGTGGAGCACTCCGAGAACGCCTCCGACCGAGGGACCTCCCCCGCGGAGAAGGTGGCGGCGGTGAAGAGGACCGCCGCCGCGGGCCGGCGCACGGCCGCCTCGAAGGGCACCGCGGCGAAGGGCACCGCGGCGAAGGGCACGGCCTCGGGGACCGCCGCGTCCAAGAAGGCCGCACCGGCCCGCAAGGCGGCACCGGCGAAGAAGGCCGCGCCCGCGCGCAAGGCGGCCGCCGCCGGGGAGGCGGCTCCCGCCGCGAGCGGGACGGCCAAGCGCGCGGCGAAGCGGGCGAGCGCGTGAGCGGCGAGGCCCTCGTCGTCGTCCACCCCTCCCCCGACGTCCTGGCGCACGCGACCGCGGGCCGGCTGCTGGCCGCCCTCGCGGACGCCCAGGCCCGGCGCGGGGTGGCGCACGTGTCGCTGACCGGCGGCACGATCGGCGGCAGGACGCTGGAGGCGCTCGCCGCCTCCCCGGCGCGCGACGCCGTGGACTGGCGCCGGGTGCACCTGTGGTGGAGCGACGAGCGGTTCCTGCCCGCCGGGGACCCGGAGCGCAACGCCACCCAGGCGCGCGCGGCGCTGCTCGACGCGCTGGACCTGGACCCGGCGACGGTGCACGAGCCGCCGGCCTCCGACGGCCCGGACGGGGACGACCCCGACGCCGCGGCCGCCCGCTACGCCGCGGAGCTGGCCGCCGCGGCCGACGGCGCGGAGGTGCCCGCCTTCGACGTGCTGCTGCTGGGCATGGGCCCGGACGGGCACGTCGCCTCGCTGTTCCCGCACCACCCGGGGCTGGCGCGCGACGAGTCCAGCGTCATCGGCGTGCGCGAGTCGCCCAAGCCGCCGCCGGTGCGCCTGTCCTTCACCTTCGGCGCGCTGGCCCGCGCCCGCCAGGTGTGGGTCGTGGCCTCCGGCGCGGAGAAGGCCGCCGCCGTGGCCCGCGGGGTCGGCGGCGACGACGTGACCTCCACGCCCGCGGCCGGGGTGCGCGGCACCGAGGCGACGCTGTGGCTGGTGGACGCCGCGGCCGCCGGGGACCTGCCCGGCTGACGGCACCCGCGGCACGACGAAGGCCCCCGCCCGGACACGCCGCGGCCCC
>NZ_JBJLSG010000244.1:0-4993 GCF_050871925.1 Kineococcus gurbantunggutensis | reverse complement strand
AGAACCTGCGCCTGCGCGGCCACCAGGAGATCGGCGCGCAGAACCCCTGGGCCATCGGCGACACCGCCAGCGTCGTCGACTTCATCGCCCAGAGCCTGACCCGCAGCACCGGCAGGCCCGTCCAGCCCCAGGACGTCAGCATCACCAGCGTCTTCGCGCTGGCACCACCGCGCACCGGGCGGGTCTGACCCCACAGCACGCACTCACGGCGTGCGAGGTGACCGCGCAGGCTCAGGCGGTCACCGCAGCGTCCCGGGCCCCCGGTAGCCGTTGCGTCCTGCCCGACCCGCTCACCCAACGGATCCACTCATGCAGCCGAAAGCAGCGGGCCAACCTGCGCTCAGCCCCGCTCAGCGGCTGAGCCGGCCAGTGTCGATCAGCTCCACGGCGACCTGGTGCAGGGAACGCGCGCTGCTGCCGGCGGCTTGCACCAGCTGGGCCCTCGCCTGCTGAGCGTCGATCTGGTAGCGCTCCATGAGGATGCCCGTGGCACGCCCGATGAGTTCAGCGCTGCCCACCGCACTGCGCGCCTGCTGCAGCTGCTGCGCATCGGCAACCGCGATGCCCGCGTGGGCAGCCACCAGCAGACCGATGTCCTCGCAGCGGTCGTCGAAGGCGTCGACGGCGCCGGCCACCAGGTTCAACGCGCCGAGGTTCTCCCCGATCACGTACAGCTGGAAGCACAGCATGCTGCCCACCCCCACTTCCCGAGCACACGCGGCCAGGCGCGGCCAGCGCCTCTCACCGGCCAAATCGCGCACCCGCACGGTCTGCTGCTCGTACATCGCGTCCAGGCACGGGCCCTGCCCGGTGTGCGCCTGCAGCCAGTCGATGCGCCGCGCCCGCGCCCCGGTGCTGGCCTGGGAGACCACGTGGCTGCGCGCCTGCACGCGGCTGATCGTCGCCTCCTCGGCACCGGGCACGATGGCCACTGCCGCTGCCACGAGGTGGTCCATCACCGCCTGCGGCTCCTGCTGGCTCTGCAGCTGGCGCGCCAGCAGCGCCAGCTGCTGGCCCACACTGCGCACACCACCGGCGCCACGCTCGGCACCCGCACCACCAGCGCCACGCTCGGCGGCGTGCTGCGCTGACGATTGCCCGGCGTGCGCGCTGGGCACCTGGTGATTCTCGAGCACCGCTCTCCCCCGTCGTCGCTCCGCACGGCCGAGGCTGCACAAGCACGCCGCCTGGCTGACACGACGTGATCGTGCCCCACCGCCCGGGCGCCGCACGCGCTTTCGCCGTAATCCGCGGACCTGACCACGACGGGCCTGACCACGACGGGTAGCCCGACCGGGCAGGTCCGACCGGGCTGGCCCCACCGGGCAGGCCCCACCGGGCAGGCCCCACCGAGCAGGCCCCACCGAGTGGTTTCAGCGGGTAGGACTAACTGATGTGCGCCAGGTCTGTCGGTGTCCGGGTCCGGGTTCGCTTTGAGGTGCTCACTCAGTGCGGGAGCGCAAGGTCGTGGCGTCTTTCAGGATGTGCCGGGCCAGCCACGCCGCGACGTCGGCGGCGGGCATGGGGCGGGCGTGGTGGTAGCCCTGGGTCTCATCGACCCCCAGCTCGGCCAGGTGGGACAAGGTGGCGGCGTCCTCGACGCCTTCGACGAGCATGCGCAGACCCAGGCTGTGAGCCAGGTCGGTGGTGCTCTTGATGATCGCGGCGACGCGGGGGTCGTGTCCCAGGTGCTGGGTGAAGGCGCGGTCCAGCTTCAACTCCGCCGCGGGCAGGTCCTTGAGGTAGGCGAGGCTGGAGTAGCCGGTGCCGTAGTCGTCGATGCTCACCGAGACGCCCAGCTCCAGCAGCTCCTGGATGGTCTCCCGGCTGCGCTGAGGGTCCTGCATGAGGGTGGTCTCAGTGATCTCCAGCACCAGCAGGGCCGGGTCCAGGCCGGTGCTGTTCACCACCTCGTGGATCAGCGGTGGCAGGTCCGGGTTCAGCAGGCAGCTGGTGGCCAGGTTGACCGAGATCCGCAGCGGCCAGCCCTGGCGGTGCCAGGTCACCGCGTCCACGGCGGCCTGGTGCAGCACCTCGGTGGTGATCTCGGCCATGAACCCGTTCTCCTCGGCGAGGTCGAGGAAGGCGGCCGGGGCCAGCAGGCCGTGCTGGGGGTGGCGCCAGCGCACCAGGGCCTCCATGCCGGTGACCTGACCGGTGCGGACATCGACCTGCGGCTGGTAATGGGCCTCCAGCTGGCCGGCGCCGGTGCCGGCCTGCAGCTCGCGGGCCAGCACTCGCCGGATACGCGTGTCCCGGTCGGCGCTGTCGTCGTAGCGCGCAGTTCCACCGCCGGTGCGTTTGGCGATGTACATCGCCGCATCAGCTCGTCTCAGCAGCTCCCCGCAAGCGTCCTGCTGCTCTGATCCGGGCCCGTCCGGTGCTGCGGACGCATCCGGTGCACTGGGTACCCCGGGTGCTGCGAAGGGCCAGCTGCTCACCCCGATGCTGGCGCGGATCATCATCGCCACCGAGTGCAGCCGCAACGGTTGCGCCAACCCGGCCAGGACGTTGGCCGCCACCCGCTCGGCATGGGCGAGGTCGCTGCCGGGGAGCAGGACCGCGAACTCATCACCGCCCAGGCGAGCCAGCAGGCCCTGCGCTGGCAGCACCTGGCGCACCCGGTCCGCGACCTCGCGCAGCAGGTCGTCGCCGTAGGCGTGGCCGTAGCTGTCGTTGACGTCCTTGAAGTGGTCCAGGTCGAAGATCAGCAGCGAGGAGGGGCGCGGATCAGAGGTGGCGCGGGCGAGGGCGCTGGCCAACGCACGCCGGTTGGGCAAGCCCGTCAGCTCGTCGGTCAACGCCAGGTCGCGGCTGCCGGTCAGGCTCAGCACCTCGCGGAAGACGAGAGTCACCTTCACCCCGACACCCACCAGGCCCAGCAGGGCCAGCTCGGTGGTGGGGGTGGGCAGACGGTGGTGGTGGTCGATGCCCAGCAAGGCCGCGCTGATCAACAGCATCGCCAACGGGGAGATGATGGAGGACCAGGCGATGGCGACGTGTCCTGTGCTGATCGGACCGCGGGCCCAGGCGGCGGCCGTCAGCAAGGCCACTGCGGCGAGGACGGCGACGTCGACGGCGATGCCCCAGGCTGGGGACGCAAGGACACCGCACACCCAGAGCACGCGCAGGACATCGCCGACCAGGAGCAAGCCGAAGGCCGGGGCGAGCAGGACCACCGCGCGCTCCGAGCGCCAGCCCAGGATGGTGCAGACAGCCAGGGCGACGGAGAACAGCAGCAGGTCCAGGGCGGGTCTGCCCAGCAGGAGCACCAGGCCCAGGGTCTCCAGCCCGGTCGCTGCGCGCACCGGTTGCAGCAGGAGGGCGCAGGACACCGCGGTGAGGACCGCGCTGCAGTGGACGCCATCGAACCAGGAGCTGGACGGCATCTCCTTCACCCGCTGACGCAGCAGGATCGTCTGCGCCACGTACAGCAGGGGGTAGCCGGCCAAGCTCAGGGCGGCCAGGCCCTGGTGGTCGCGAAGCGCAGTCAGGACGCCGGCGGATGACCCGCCTGCTGCGAGGAGCAGCAGCTGCGAAGCGCTGAGCAGCGCAGCGCCCAGAGCGCCGATCGTCCAGGCCCGGCGACTGTCCAAGCGCCTCAGCGGACGCGCAGCCAAGATCCCCAGCAGCGTGAGCAGGAGCAGTCCGTAGACGGGGACGGTGAGCTGGACCTCGAAGCGCAACAGCAGCGCGACGACCAGGACGATCAGGACACCCGCTGCACTCGCGACGCCCGCGATCACCCCGCTGCGGGGGGTGTGGTGCTGATGCTGTTCGTCCACCCCTGGGACATCGGGGGTGTGATGCCCCCCCTGAATTAGTTTCGCCTTCAATCACCCGTTTGGCCACGGCGCCGCCGTCCGCGGCGCACGCAAAGGCGGGCCCCGAACGCCCTGGACCAGTACCGCAGGGCGGTCGGGCTGGTCGTTGGTGGCTGTGCGCAATCATGGCGCGGAACATTGGAGGGCGGCGTCACGGGCGACCTGAGCGCCCACCGCCTCACCAGGCTGATCAGCGCCTCTTCACGAGCCCGGCCGACAGTGAGCGGTAGAGCGTGGCGCGGGAGACGCCGACCGCGGCGGCAGCCTTGGCCACGCAGTGCTGCCCGTCGGCCAGCAGCGCCCGCGCCGTGGCCAGCTTCGCCGGGGTCATACGCGCCGGCCGCCCACCGCGCCGCCCGCGCCGCCCACGCACGGCCGCGGCTTGCAGCCCGGCAGCGGTGCGCTCTGCCAGCAGGTCGCCCTCGAACTCCCCCACGGCGCCGAAGAGGTGCAGCACCAGGCGGCCGGTGGCGGCGGTGGTGGTGTCGATCGACTCCGTGAGAGACCGGAAGCCCACTCCCCTGCTGTCCAGGTCGTCGATGAGGGCCAGCAGGTGACGAAGGGAGCGGGCCAGGCGGTCCAGGCGCCAGACGACCAGCACGTCGCCGGACCCCAGGCGGGTCAGGACGCCGTCCAGGGCCGGCCGGGCGGCAAGTGCGCCAGAGGCGGTGTCGGTCCAGACCCGGTAGAAGCCGGCGGCGGTCAGGGCGTCGTGCTGCAGAGCGGGGTCCTGCGCGGTGATGGAGACGCGGGTGTAGCCGAGCAGGTGATCGGGCCGCTGGGCCCGCTGCTGAGCGGACGCCCGGGTGGGTGCGGCAGTGGACGTGACCTCGGAGGCGGTGGCGGGTGCACGGGTGGACACGGGTGGGACCGCCTCAGAAAGCACCCACATCCCGATGGTGAGACATCGGTTGTGGACACGAGTTCTGAGACGGCATGTCGCGGCTCTACGCCCCTTCCCCGCACTGTCTTAGAAACGGTCACTTCTGAGATGGGCGACTGCTCCACCGGTGCACCAGTCGAGCAGCCGACTCCGCGGTCAGGGTCTGCTGCACTGATCGGTGACAGCTACGTCACGCGGCCAGGCTGGCCGGCGAGGTCATGATGGTCTCGTACTCGATGGGGGTCAACCGGCCCAGTCCGCTCTGCCGACGACGGCGGTGGTAGGT
>NZ_JBJLSG010000243.1:0-5014 GCF_050871925.1 Kineococcus gurbantunggutensis | reverse complement strand
CACCGCGACGCGCGGTGCCCGCCCCCCCGGGCGTCTCAGGCGGAGGTGGGCCGGTCGGCGGGCGCGGCCGGCGGGGCGCCGGTGGGCGGGGTGCCGCCCGCACCGCCGGGTCCGCCCGCCCCGCCCCCGGAGGGCGCGGAGCCGGCGGTGGGGGTGGTGGAGGTGTCCACCCCGACGGTCAGGGAGACCGCGTAGCCGCTCGCGGTGTCGCCGGTGACGGTGGCCAGCTGCGTGGCGGCGGAGTCGTCGCCGAACACGTTGTCGGAGGCGAGGGTGACGTCCGCGAGGTTGCTCACCGACTGCTCGTAGCCGCTGGTGGCGTAGACGGCCTCGCACACCTCCTGCGGCAGGGCCAGCTGGGAGGTGGCGACGGCGTTGGCCGCGTCGGTGGTGGAGCCCGCGTCGGGGTAGACCTCGAAGTGCACGTGCGGCCAGCGCCCGGAGTAGCAGGCGGGGAAGACGCTGGTGAAGGTGACGTACCCCTCGGCGTCGGCGACCTGGACCCCGCGCAGGTAGTTCTCGTCCTCCAGGCCGTCGGCGTACAGGGAGTAGTTCCCGTCGCGGTCGCAGTGCCAGACGTAGACGGCGGCGCCGGCGAAGGGCACGTCGCCGCCGAGCATGTCCACCACCTTCAGCGTCAGGGTCATCGGCACGCCCTCGGCGGTGGTGGTGGAGGTGCCGAAGGAGGAGCGGATGTCCGAGCGCACCACGCCGGAGGCGGTCAGCACGTTCGCGCCGTTGGAGCCGTCGCCGGGGTAGGGGCCGGCGGTCTCGTCGGGGACCTCGCTCAGCGCCGAGGTGGACGAGGGGGCGGAGGTGCTCGAGGAGGCGTCCGTGCCGCAGGCCGCCAGCCCCAGGCCGAGCGCGCCCAGGCCCAGGGCGCCCAGCACCCGGCGGCGCTCCAGGACGCGCCGCTGCGCGGTGGCCAGGTCGAAGGCCAGGCCCTGGTCGTCGACGTCCTCGTCCTGGCGCGGCAGGACGCGGCCCCGGTGGGTGCGCAGCGCGCGCCGGGCGCCGGTCGCCGTGCCGCGGTGGTCGGGGGTGCTGTCCTGGCGGTGCATCGTGGTCCTCTCGAGCGGGTGTGGTCCCACCGTCGCCGCCCGGGCCGTGCGGCGGGCCTGCCACGGCTGTGGTCCGCCTGTGGGTGCGCGCTTGAGCCCGCCGCCCGCGGGTACGGACCCCGGGACAGCCCGACGACGGAGGACGCCATGCCGCAGGAACAGAGCCAGGACCAGACCGAGCCGCGCGACCCCCAGCAGCAGCACCCGCAGCCCGACGCCGAGGGCGAGCAGATCGCGCACCCCGGCCGCACGGGGGACATGGGCGACGAGCCCGACCACGGCGAGCGGTCCTACCGGGGCAGCGGCCGCCTGGAGGGCAGGAAGGCCGTGATCACCGGCGGGGACTCCGGCATCGGCCGCGCCGTGGCCATCGCCTTCGCCCGCGAGGGCGCCGACGTCCTGGTCGTCCACCTGCCCGAGGAGGAGGAGGACGCGCGGACCACGCTGCAGCACGTGCGGGAGGCCGGGCGCCAGGGCGTCGCCGTCGGCGTCGACCTGCGCGAGGAGGAGGCCTGCCAGCAGGTCGTCGACCGCGCCGTCGCGGAGTTCGGGCGCATCGACGTGCTCGTCAACAACGCCGCGTACCAGATGGCCCAGCCCGGCGGCATCGAGGACATCACCACCGAGCAGTTCGACCGGGTCCTCAAGACCAACCTCTACGCGATGTTCTGGCTGTGCAAGAAGGCCGTGCCGCACATGCGGCCCGGCTCCAGCATCGTCAACACCTCCTCCATCCAGGCGTACCAGCCCTCCCCGCCGCTGCTGGACTACGCCACCACCAAGGCCGGCATCGTGAACTTCACCAAGGGCCTGGGCCAGATGCTCGCCGAGAAGGGGATCCGGGTGAACTCGGTGGCCCCCGGCCCGATCTGGACGCCGCTGATCCCGGCGACCATGCCCGAGGAGCAGGTCGCCTCCTTCGGCCAGGACGTGCCCCTGGGCCGCGCCGGGCAGCCGGCCGAGCTGGCCCCGGCGTACGTGTTCTTCGCCTCCCAGGAGTCCAGCTACATCACCGCCGAGGTCCTCGGCGTCACCGGCGGCTCGCCGCTGTCCTGAGCCCCGCCGCGCTCCCGGGCCACCCGCCCGGCAGCGCGGTCCGGCGGTCCGGCCCACCCCCTCGAACGGGCGTTCGAGGGGGTGGGCCGCCAGCGGTGGTGCGGATGACCGCGGAGCGTGCGCTTGGTCACCCTGCGTGCCCGCGAGGGCGCGAGGTGTGTGGGAGTCCTGTGCGGGGTGGGCCGAGCGGGTGCGGTTGGCCGCGCTGACGTCGTGACCGGCTCCTACACTCGCCCGGACGACGAACCCACGCCGCCCGCACCGACCGCACGCACCCGCCGCACAGGAGGCCACCCCGCATGGGGCTGCTCGAGAACATCAAGGGGCCGGAGGACCTCAAGCACCTGCCCCCGGAGCAGCTGCCCCAGCTGGCCGCCGAGGTGCGCGATTTCCTCGTCCGCGCGGTCAGCCGCACCGGCGGCCACCTCGGGCCCAACCTGGGCGTGGTGGAGCTGACCATCGGGATGCACCGCGTCTTCGACTCCCCGCGCGACCGCCTCGTCTTCGACACCGGCCACCAGAGCTACGTGCACAAGCTGCTCACCGGCCGGCAGGACTTCTCCCACCTGCGCGAGGCCGGCGGGCTCTCCGGCTACCCCTCGCGCGCCGAGAGCGAGCACGACGTCGTGGAGAACTCGCACGCCTCCACGTCCCTGTCCTGGGCCGACGGCCTGGCCAAGGCCTTCGAGCTGCGCGGCGAGCGCGACCGGCGCGTCGTGGCCGTCATCGGCGACGGCGCCCTGACCGGCGGCATGGCCTGGGAGGCGCTGAACAACATCGCCGCCGCCGACCGCCCCGTGATCGTCGTGGTCAACGACAACGAGCGCTCCTACGCGCCCACCATCGGCGGCATGGCCTCGCACCTGGCGACGCTGCGCACCACCCGCGAGTACGAGAAGCTCCTGGACTGGGGCAAGCAGTCCCTCAAGCGCGGCGGCGCCCCCGGCCGGCTGGCCTACGAGACCCTGCACGGGATGAAGAAGGGCATCAAGGACATCGTCGCCCCGCAGGGGCTCTTCGAGGACCTGGGCCTGAAGTACGTCGGCCCCGTCGACGGCCACGACGTCGAGGCCGTCGAGCACGCCCTGCGCCGCGCCCGCTCCTACGGCGGGCCCGTCATCGTGCACGCCATCACCCAGAAGGGCCGCGGCTACGAGCCCGCCCTGGCCGACGTCGCCGACCACTTCCACGCCGTCGGGGTCATCGACCCCGAGACCGGCGAGGCCCAGGCCAGCTCCGGCTCCTCCTGGACCAGCGTCTTCGCCGACGAGATGGTCGCCCTGGGCGAGGCGCGCAGCGACGTCGTGGGCATCACCGCCGCCATGCGCATGCCCGTGGGGCTGGAGCCGTTCGCGCGCGCGCACCCCGAGCGCGTCTTCGACGTCGGCATCGCCGAGCAGCACGCGGTGACCTCCGCCGCCGGCATGGCCGCCGGCGGGCTGCACCCCGTCGTCGCCGTCTACGCCACCTTCCTCAACCGCGCCTTCGACCAGGTGCTGCTCGACGTGGCCCTGCACCGTGCCGGCGTCACGTTCGTGCTCGACCGCGCCGGCGTCACCGGCCCCGACGGCGCCAGCCACCACGGCATGTGGGACACCGGCCTGTGCCGGATGGTGCCGGGCCTGCGGATGGCCGCCCCGCGCGACGCCACGACGCTGCGCGAGGAGCTGCGCGAGGCCGTCGCCGTCGAGGACGCCCCCACCGTGCTGCGCTTCAGCAAGGGCAAGGTGCCCGCCGACCTGCCGGCGATCGCGCGCACCGGCGTCGTCGACGTCCTCGAGGGCGAGCACTGGGCCACCGGCGACGACGTGCTGCTCGTGGCCGTGGGCTCCCTGGTGCCCCGCGCCCTGGAGGTCGCGGCCCGCCTGCGCGCGCACGGCGTGGGCGTCACCGTGGTCGACCCGCGCTGGGTGGTGCCCGTGGAGCGCTCCCTGGTGGACCTGGCCAGGACCCACCAGCACGTCGCGGTCCTGGAGGACGGCGGCGAGGTCGGCGGCCTGGGCTGGGCGCTGGGCCAGGAGCTGCGCCGCCTGGCGGTGCCCACCCCGGTGCTCACCTTCGCGCTGCCGCAGCGCTTCCTGGACCACGGCTCGCGCGAGGCCCTCCTGGACGAGGTGGGCCTGGCCCCGCAGGCCGTCGCGCGCGCCGTCGTGGAGTCCGTGGCCCGCAGCACCGGCTCCCCGGCGCACGAGCCCGCCACCGGGGGCCCGGCCACCTGAGGCCCCGGCCCGGGGCCCGGCTGCTCCGGGCCCCGGAGCCTGCCTCACAGCCGCAGGACGGCCCCCGCCACGCCCGCCACGTCCAGCGCGGTGGGGGCCGGCGCCACCTCCTCGCGGGTGACCAGCAGCGGGCGGCGCACCCCGCGGTCGGCGAGGTCCGTCACCGCCCACGCGGCCACCACGAACGCCGGGTCCACCCGCGCCAGGTCGAACCACCCGCGGGTGCGGTCCGGCACCGCCACCGCGCGCAGCACGTCGCCCGCCTCGCGGCCCGGGCCGGCCACCAGGTGCGCGCGCAGGCTCGCCGCGGCCAGCAGCGTCGGTACGTCGCAGCCGCCCACCGGGCTCAGCACGCCGCCGCCGCGCACGCCCTCGTCGCGCTGCAGCCGCTGCGCGGCCAGCGAACCCATGGTCTCCAGGTGCTCCAGCAGCGCGCCGGTGAGCCCCTCGTCCCCGCCGGTGGCCCGCGCCGAGGCCGCCGGCACCGGCAGGACGCGCTCGCGGCCGTCGCGCCCCGCCACCACCACGCCCGGGCCCAGGTCCAGCGCGCCGCCCAGCACCGGCGTGGAGGCCCACCCGCCGCCCGGGTGCCGCTGCGCGCCGCGCGGCACCGCCAGCGCCACCCGGCGGGCGGCGCCCCGGTGCACCTCCCGGTGCGCCAGCAGCAGCTGGCGCACC
>NZ_JBJLSG010000242.1:0-5023 GCF_050871925.1 Kineococcus gurbantunggutensis | reverse complement strand
TCTCACGCGCTCCCGATCGGGAGCGCGTGAGACGTCCGGCGCGGTCCGGTGAGCACGGGGGCCGGGAACGGGGCGATCGCCCCGCTCCCGGCCCCTCGGCGTTGCACCGCAGTGCCGCGACGGCTCACGGGCCCGCGGGAACTCCCCCCGGGGGCGCGGAGACGCCGGTGGCGCGGGACCTCAGGCCGCGCGGCCCCGCTCCTCGCCGTCCTGCTCCCGCTCCTCGCGGTCCGCGCGCTCCTGCCCGTGCGGGAGCTCCTCGTGGGGGAACTGCTCCTGCGAGGAGTGCTGCAGCATCTCGGCCAGGCGCCACGCCTCGGACCTGCTCAGGTGCAGACCCATCTCGCGGTGGGTGCCCAGGCCGGAGTAGATGGCCACCCCCGACAGGTCCGGCTCCGAGCCGTCGTCGCGGACCACGCTCAGGCAGATCCACGGCTTCACGCCGGGGCGGAAGTGCGCCAGCCTCATCGGCGGCACGTCGCGCTCCCCGGTGAGGTAGGGCACGAGCAGGCGCACGTAGGCGAGGTCGTAGACCTCGGTGCGTCCCTCGGCGCGCAGGACGACGTCCCTGCCCCTGATGGTCACGGATTCGGCGGCAGTGGCCCCTAGCTGCACACGGCTCATTCCAGCGCATGCGCCGCGCCGGTGCACGCCGAGCCGGTCCCCGCCCGCCCGCGGCGCCGCCGCCGGCCCGCCCGGCCGCCTCAGGTGCCCCAGTGGGCGGTGAGGACCTCCGCGCTCTGGGGAGGGCCGACGTGGAAGCCCTGCAGGTAGTGGCAGCCGGCCTCGGTGAGCCGGTGGACCTGGGCGGTGCTCTCCACGCCCTCGGCGACGACCTGCAGGTGCAGGCTGTCGGCGATGGTGACCACGGCGTCGAGCAGGGCCCGCCGGCGCGGGTCGCGCTCCAGGCCGGCGACCAGGCTGCGGTCGATCTTGGCCATGCGCACGGGCAGCTCCACCAGGCGCGAGAGGGAGGAGTACCCCGTGCCGAAGTCGTCCACGCACAGCGGGTGCCCGCGCCGGTGCTGCTCGTGCAGGGCGGGCAGCACCTGCGCGTCGCTGAAGGCCTCCTCGACCAGTTCCAGGCCCAGCTGCTGCGGCTGGAGCCCGTGCGCGCGCAGCGACCCGGCCAGGGTGGCCGTCAGCGCGGGGTCGGCCAGCTCGCGGGCGCTGAGGTTGACGTAGGCGCGCTGCGGCGCTGCGGGCTCCTCGCGCCAGCGGGCAAGCTGCGCGCAGACCTGCTCGACCACCCAGTGCCCGATGTCGACGATCAGGCCGCCGTCCACGGCCAGGTCGATGAACTGCGCCGCCGGCAGCAGCCCGTGCTGGGGGTGCTGCCAGCGCAGCAGGGCCTCCACGGCGTGCACCGTCCCGGCCGGGTCGGTGATGGGCTGGTAGTGCACGCGCAGCTGGTCGCGGGCCAGGGCCCCGGCGAGCTGGTGCTCCAGGTGGCGCGGTGGGCGGGGGCCGCGCAGCCGCTCTCCGGTGACGCCCACCCCCGCCCCCGCCCCCGCCGCCTCCGCCGCCTCCACCGCGGTCAGGTCGACCGTGCCCGGGGCCACCGCCCCCTCCGGTGCGCCCCCCTCCGGTCCACCCCCGCCGCGGTGCTCGCGCTCCGGCTCGCCCTGCCGCTCGTGCGCGCGCTGCTTGGCCCGGTACATCGCGGCGTCGGCGGCGGCGAGCAGCTCGTCGGCGCTGAGGTGCTCACCGCCGGAGGGCCGGTCGCCGCCCCGGTCGCTGAGGGCCGCGCCGATGCTGGCCGAGACCACCAGGTCGGCCCCGCCGACGCGCACGGGGCGGGCCAGCGCGCGGCGCAGGCGGGCGGTGACCGCGCGCACGTACTCGTCCAGCTCGGCCGGTCCGGCCCGGGGCAGGTCCTCGCACAGCAGGACGAACTCGTCGCCGGCCAGGCGGGCCAGGGTGTCCTCCTGGCGCAGCGCGGCGGCCATGCGCTCGGCCGCGGTGCTCAGCACGGTGTCGCCGGCGGCGTGGCCGAGGGTGTCGTTGACCTCCTTGAAGCGGTCCAGGTCGATGAAGAACACGGCCACCACGCGCTGGTGGCGCCGCGCGGCGGCCAGGGCGTGCTCGAGGCGGTCGAAGAGCAGGACCCGGTTGGGCAGGCCGGTCAGGGCGTCGTGGGTGCTGCGGTGGGCCAGCTCGGCCTGGGCGCGCAGCGCCCGGTCCCGGTCGAAGGCCATCACCAGGTAGGACGCCGCCAGGTGCGCCAGGAGCTGGACCCACTGCAGCTCGCTCTGCTGCCAGGTCCCCGCTTCGCGCCGGTAGAGGTCCAGCACCCCCCACACGCGCCCGCGGCTGATGAGCGGCACGGCGACCACCGAGGCGAGGCCCACCTCCAGCGCGCGCTCGACGTAGTGCGGCCACGCGGTCTGCACCGGGTCGCTCAGGTCGTCCACGACGACGTCGACCCGGAAGTGCAGCGCGTCGTGGCAGGGCCCCTCCTGCATCAGCTGCTGCAGGCGCTCGGCCTCGCCCACCTCGCTGCGGTCGGCGTGGACGAAGCGCAGCAGCGGGCCGCGCCCGGCCGGGCCGTGCCCGTCGTCGCCGACCGGGGCCTCGTTGACCATGACGCCGGCGCCGTCGACGTCCAGGTGCTCGACGGCGATGTCCACCAGGTGCTTGAGCAGGTCCTCCGGGCCGGCCTGCCCGCTGGCCGCAGCGGCCAGCTGCGCGAACGCGGCAGCCACGCCGGCGGGGTCCACCGGCGTCCCGAGGGGCCTCACGAGCGCACCCCCGAGGGCGCGCCGGCCGCCTGAGCGCCACCGGGCCCGGGGCAGGAGGGGTGGGGTTGCTGGAGCATCGATCGACCCCCGCGCTGGCAGGAAGAGCCGATGTCTGACCCTGCTGCGCAAGGTACTCCGCCCGGTGGGCCGCTGCGCGGTGGACGGGCGCACGCACCGGCACCGCGGGCCGGTGCGACCGCGGCGCTCAAGGTGGCGGGCGCCGCGGTCGAGGCACCCGGTGACGGGGGCGGCTCGCGGTGGAGGTGGACGGTGGACGGCATCAGCGGCGTGGTGTCGCGCGTGGCGGAGATCCAGGCGCTCATCGGTTCCCTGCAGCCCGCCGCGGTCGGCCGGCCGGCCCCCTCCACCACGAGCAGCGGCTCCGGCGTCGGCAGCGGCACCGGCGTCGGCGGCGGCTCCGGCTCCGGCTCCGGCACGAGCGCCGGCACCTCGGGCCCGGCGTTCGCCTCGGTGCTCTCCGACAGCATCGCCGCGCGCCCGAGCACCAGCGGCCTGCTCAGCGGGGCCGGCGCCGGTGCGGCGGGCGCGACCGCGCGCACGGGCGCGGTGGGTGCGGCGGTCGCGACGGCGACCGCGGGGGTGACCGCGGGGGTGACCGCGGGGGCGACCTCGGCGGTCGCCGCGGGGGTGGCCGCGGCCGCGGGCGCCGCGGGAGGTGTCCGCAGCACGGCCGGCCTGCGCACCGCGGCCGGGGTGCCGCTGGAGCTGGTCGCCCACGGCAACGGCAGGGTCCCCGCCGGCGCGCTGAGCAGCATCGGGCAGGGCTCGCACACGATGTGGGCGCCGGCGGCGCAGGCCTACCGGGAGCTGCGCGCCGCCGCGGCCCGCGACGGCGTCACCCTCAAGGTCACCGACTCCTACCGCTCCTACGAGCAGCAGGTCGACCTCGCGCGGCGCAAGGGCCTGTACTCCCAGGGCGGCCTGGCGGCCAAGCCCGGCACCAGCGAGCACGGCTGGGGCCTGAGCCTGGACCTCAGCCTGGACAGCAAGGCCCTGACGTGGATGCGCACCCACGCGAAGCAGTACGGCTTCAGTGAGAACGTCCCGCGCGAGTCCTGGCACTGGACCTTCACCGCCTGACCCGCCGGTCGCGCGGGCTCGACCCGCTGCCGGGTCGTCAGATGAGGTGAGGCTATCCTCGGCGCGTGCACCGTCGTTCCGTCCTCACCGCGCTGGCTGCTTCCGGCGCTCTGGCCACCCTGTCCGCCTGCGGGGGTGAGGACGACCCCGCCGGTGCGCGGTCGACCTCGTCGGCCGCCGGCTCCGCCCCGGAGGCCGCCGGCGCCTTCCCGGTGACCGTCCAGCACAAGCTGGGTTCCACCGAGATCACCGCGGCCCCCCAGCGGGTCGTCACCGTCGGCTACAACGAGCAGGACTTCGTCCTCGCCCTCGGTGTCGTGCCGGTGGGCACCCGCAAGACCCTCAGCTACGACTCCGCGCAGCGGCCGTGGGCGCAGGACCTGCTGCCCGAGGGCGGGATCCCCGAGGTCGGCGAGGCGGAGCTGAACCTCGAGGCGATCGCCGCCGCGCAGCCGGACCTGATCATCGGGGCGTACTCCTACATGGAGCAGGGCCTGTACGACCAGCTCAGCGCCATCGCCCCCACGATCGCCGACGTCCCCGGCGCGACCCCGGAGGCGGCCGCGACGTGGCAGGAGGAGCTGGAGGCCGTCGGCCGGGCGCTGGGCCGGGGCGAGCGGGCCGCCTCGCTGACCGAGCAGGTCGAGGCCGACTTCCAGGACGCGGTCGATGCCCACCCCGAGTTCGCCGGCAAGACCGTCACCGTCGCGCTGATCATCAGCGGCCAGTACTACCTCCTCGGTGCGGCCGACCCGCGCGGGAAGTTCTTCCAGGACCTCGGCTTCGAGGGGAACCCCACCGAGGGCGAGCTCAGCGCCGAGCAGACCTCCGTGATGGACACCGACGTCCTCGTCGTCCTGGGCGCCGACGCGCAGACCTTCGCCGCCAACGGCGCGGCCGCCGCCCTGGCGGTCGTCACCGAGGGGCGCACCGTGTACATGCCCTCCTTCGAGGACGACTTCGCGGGCGCGCTGGGGTTCTCCAGCCCGCTGTCGCTGCCCTACGCGATCGACCAGGCCGTCCCGGCGCTCGCCGCGGCCGCCGACGGCCAGGCGAGCACGGTCCCCGCGACCCTGTGACGGCGTGACGGCGGTCCCGCGACGGCGACCGGCCCCGCGGCGGGTCCGCGGGACCCGCCGCTCAGACGGACCCCGGCGCCCCGGCCACCGGTGCGGGCGGCC